>JAZLAK010000108.1:0-14770 GCA_045613165.1 Bacilli bacterium
ATATGAGTAATGAATCAATAGAAAATATAATTATCAATCTTGAAAATAACAAGACAATTATCGCCGATAACAAAATGTTTAGTAATCTATATATATCTAATATAGATAATAATGGAGATGAAATTCCATACAAAGAGGATGATTATAATCATTCCTTAATAAGTAACTTTTTTATGATTAAATTAAAAAATAAAATAATAGAATATAACTTAACAAATAAACAATTAGAAGAAAATGCTTTTAATTTAATTAAAGAAGAAAAAAATATAGAAAGTATTATTATAAATTTTAAAAATGGTAATTCACTACCTTTTATAATAAACTCAAACAATATATTTCATACTATTAAACAAAAGAATGATTTATGTATAATACAAAGTGAATACGATATAAGATATCTTGAAAACTTGTTTAGTTAAATTGACTAAATAATACTAATATGATAATATGTATTTAGCAAGAAATCTTGCATAAAATAAAAAAGGATATACTTAACATGTGGGATGTTAGGTACACTCCTAAATTGGTTTGTGCACACTAACTTAAACCAAAACCCGTTAGTGTGCTTTTTTCTATCTAAATAATAGTATAAATACTAAAATAAATAGAAGAAGTATTATGAAATATAGAGTTTTCTCTCTTAAAGTCATACACTCACCTCCTTAAAATTAAATATTTAATTATAAGGAATGCAACTAACGCATGTTAAATATATCGATATTTATAATAACATACATCTATACCAAATAACAATAATAATTTATATTACATTTCAAACAAAAACTACATTCTAATCATTTAAAGAATGTAGTTTTTCATATACTCCATTAAAAGTATTTAAGAACACAGTTATCTCTTCTAATTTAGTTAAACAAGATAAACTTATACGAATAGTAGTTTCAGCTCTTTTTCTATCGTTATATAAAGCCATAACACTTGTAGATAACTTACCACTACTACATGCCGTATTACTAGAAATATATATTTCATGTCTTTCCATAGCATGTATAAAAGTTTCTGGTTTTATATCCATTAAACTTATATTAATTATATGAGGGATACAATACTTACTATTATTAATTTTAATACCCTCAAACTTACTTATATTTTTAATAACTTTTTCATTCCACTTAGTTACTATATCAACTTTTTTATCTAGTTCATGTAATGATATTCTTAATGCTTTTGCAAATGATACTATCAAAGGTAAAGCAGGAGTACCTGGATGAAATTCATCTTTATTACCATGTAATAATTTTTTACACTTGACATTTTTCTTTTTATAAAATAACCCAATTCCCTTTGGAGCATATATTTTATGGCCACTTGCACTTGCTAAATCAAAATCATTAAAATTAATAGAAATCTTTCCTAATGCTTGAGTAATATCACTATGTAATAAAATATCTTTATTATATTTGTTAATAACTTGTTTAATAGTTCTTAAAGGCTGTCTTACACCTGTTTCACTATTAACAGCACATATACTAACTAATATTGTATCTTCATTCAATTTATTTTTAAGATCTTCAAAATCAATAACACCTTCAGGAGTATTATTAACATAACTAACTTTATAACCAATACTAACTAAATAATCAACTATAGCATAAATACTTGGATGTTCTAATTTAGAAACAATTATATGATTACCATTTCCTTTATTAGCCATACAAACCCCTATTAAAGCAAGATTATTACTTTCAGTTGCACCACTAGTAAAAGTAAATTCATTTATATCTATATTTAAAAGTTCACTAACTTGTTTCTTTGCACTTTCTAATAATTCACGAGATTTTAAACCTAAATTATGTAAACTATTAGGATTACCAAAATACTCATTAGTAACTTTGTTATAACTATCTAATACTTCAGGCAATACTGGTGTAGTAGCAGAATAATCTAAATATATCATATTATCACCTATTATCAATTATAAACGATAAATATATTTTTTTAAAGAACAAAATAAAAATAATAGAAATTAATCTACTACTTTATTCTATATTGTTTAACAAACTCTTTTGTTTCTTTATCCACTCTATAAGAATCCTGAATCTTACTAATAGTTTTATTTTGTACAAATTTACTTAAACATTTACTAGCTAACAACTCAACAACTTTATCTTTATAATCTATAATAGCAACACTTAATAACCAACTAATTGCCATATTTATATAATAGTAATCACTTTTTATACTACTTACTATTTTTAACACTCTATCTATATAATTATCATTCAAATAATAATTCTTTAATACAACTAAACTTACTCTTGTTTGAAACTCTTTAGTAGAATCTATTAAACCAGTAAAATATATCCAATACTTACCTTGTTTCTTATTTACAATTTTTAAACTACTACAAAAACTATCACATATAGCCCAATTATCAACTTTTCTAATAAAGTTCATCAAATATTTATCAACTATCTCTTCACTACTACTCGCTAAAACAATACCTTCTATAAAAACTTCTTCATAATAATCACCATTTACTAAACAAAAAAACTTTTCAACATCAGTTTTTAATATTTTTTTGGCTATATTTCTTAGTATCGGAACTCTTACTCCAATTATTTCTAAATTAGTAGTAGTTAAACCACTATGAAATTCTTTATATTTTAAATCTTGTAAACTTAACAAAAACTCTACAAATTCTTTATAACTTTCTTTACACCAAACTATATTTTCTATATCTTTTATTTCCATTAAACATCACAAACATAGTTTAACACATTTTCTTTTTCTTTTTAACAACTTTCATTACTATTTTATATATTATCCACAATAATAAAGCATACCAAATTATCTTAGAATATTTACTAAAAACATTAGCAACCATCATATAATTTTGCCCAACTAACTTACCTAAACTACATAAAACTATATTCCAAATTAAAGAACCAATAAATGTATAAATCATAAATAAACCAAAATTCATTTTATTCATACCAGCCGGTATACTAATTAAACTTCTAAGTATAGGAACAAATCTTGAATAAAGAACTGTTAAATTACCCTTTTCATTAAATTTATCATAACTTTTACTAATATCTTCTTTTTTTAAACATAAAACTTTCCCTAATCTAGAATCACATAATTTAATAAGTCTATCTATATTCAAAATATAGCCTACATAATATAAAATAATAGCACCTAATATAGAACCTAATGTAGAAAAAATAATTACACCAACTAACGACATTGTACACGTTTCCTGACTAGTCATAAAACCACCTAACGTAAGTATTACTTCACTAGGTATAGGAGGAAATATATTTTCTACTGTAATTAAAAACAATATACCAAAATAACCATATTTATTCATCATATTAATTATAAAATTATTCATATAATCCCTCCATTAATTTATATGTAATAAAAAGAAAAATAGAATTAACTATTTCTAGTATTCTATTTTTCTTCTTTTTTATTACTATCTTTTTTATCTTTACTTTCTTTTTTCTTTGGAGCAGGAATAGCTTCTTTTCTTGATAAGTTTAATCTACCTCTATTATCATATCCTAAAGATTTAACAATAATTTCATCTCCAACTTTAACTATATCACTAGGTTTATTAACTCTTTCATGATCCAATTGTGAAACATGAACTAATCCTTCACAACCAGGCCATAGTTCTACAAAGCATCCAAAGTCTTCTACTTTAACTACTTTACCATTGTAAACTTTTCCATCTTCAACTACCCTAACAATATTTTTTATCATTTCAGCAGTTTTTCTAATAACTTCCTTATCAGTATGATAAATGATTACTCTACCATCATCTTCTAAATCTACTTTAACAGCATCTTTATCATTAACAGTTTTTACGTTACTAGCTTCTAATATAATCTTAGTAATCATTTCTCCACCACGACCAATAACATCTTTAATCTTTTCAGGATCAATATTAAATGTTTCAATCTTAGGAGCATATTCACTTAATTCACTTCTAGGTCCTTCAATCACTGTTTCCATTAAATCTAATATTTCAAATCTAGCTTTTCTTGCTTGTTCTAAAGCTTCTTTTAGAATTTCACGAGTAACACCTTTAATCTTAATATCCATTTGTAAAGCTGTAATACCATCTCTAGTACCTGCAACTTTAAAGTCCATATCTCCCATATGATCTTCTAAACCTTGAATATCAGTTAAAATTGTATAATTTTTACCCTTAGTAATTAATCCCATAGCTATACCAGCAACCGGAGCTTTAATTGGAACACCAGCAGCCATTAATGATAAACATCCTGCACAAATGCTTGCTTGACTACTACTTCCATTACTTTCTAATATTTCACTTACAACACGAATTGTATAAGGGAATTCTTCTTCACTAGGAATTACTTGAAGTAATGCTCTTTCTCCTAAAGCACCATGCCCAATTTCACGTCTTCCAGGAGCACCATATCTACCAGTTTCTCCAACACTGAATGCAGGGAAATTATAATGAAGCATAAATCTTTTTGAATCTTCTAAGCCTAAACCATCTAAAATTTGATGTTCTCCAATAGCACCTAAAGTTGTAGTTGATAAAGCTTGTGTTTGACCTCTTGTAAATAAAGCTGAACCATGTGTACGTGGTAATAAATCAATATTAGCACTTAAAGGTCTTATTTCATCCATCTTTCTTCCATCTGGTCTAATTTTTTCATCAGTTATTAATCTTCTAACTTCATCAGCTTCAATCATATCAGCAATTTTCTTAACAGTCTTTAATATATTTTCTAATTCTTCATTTGACTCATAAACTTCTGCAAAATGATTAACAGCTTCTTCTTTAACTTCATCTATTCTAGCATATTTTTCTAATTTATCTTTAATTTGAATAGCTTCTAACATGTCTTTAGTAGAATATTCTCTAACAGCTTTCTCTAATTCAGGATCTATTTGAGCTAATTCTACTTCACATTTTTCAGCACCAATTTCTTTGATTATTTTCTTTTGGAATTTACATAGCTTTTTAATTGCTTTTTGTCCAAATTCTAAAGCATCTAACATAACTTGTTCACTTACTTGTTTAGAACCTGCTTCAATCATACAAATATCAGTTTCAGTACCAGCAACTGTTAAAACTAATTCACTAAGTTCCATTTCTTCACTTGTTGGATTTATAATAAATTTCTTACCAATCTTACCAACTACAACTCCAGCAACTGGACCATCAAATGGAATATTAGATATTCCTAATGCTAAACTTGAACCAAATAAAGCAGTCATTTCAGGACTATTATCAGGATCAACTGATAATACAGTATTTATAACTTGTACTTCATTTCTAAAGTTTTCGTCAAACATAGGTCTAATTGGTCTATCTATTAAACGTGCTGCTAATGTAGCATTTTCTGAAGGTCTACCTTCTCTTTTTATAAAACCACCTGGAATTTTACCTACTGAATATAATTTTTCATTATATACAACTGTTAAAGGGAAAAAATCAGCAGTTGATACATTATTACTCATAACAGCAGCAGTTAAAATTACTGTATCCCCATATCTAACTAATACAGAACCATTACTTTGTTTAGCAAGTTCTCCATTTTCTACAACTAACTTTCTTCCATCAAAATCTAATTCAAAAATATTCTTCATTACTTCAACTCCTTCTATTTTTTACCATATTTTTGATAATGTTTTCTCAAAACATATTGTTTACTTACAAGTGTACCATCAAAAGATAATTCTAAAATTTGATTTGCATTTCTTAAATCACTTACACAAATATCCCCAATATTTAATGTGTCTTCGCCCTTTTTTCTATAAAGTTTACCACTTCTTAAATCTCTAAATTCAGTATCACATAATTTAACAAATAATCTATTTCCTTCTTTAAAACCGACATCCATTAAACGATTATTACGTTTATCAAACTCGGGCATATTACCATTATAAACCCAATCAACTTTATAAAGATTTCCTAAAAATAAATTATCAACATGATACATCAATTTCGTATCACTTCTAAAAGTTTTTATAATTTTTCTTTTAAAAGCATACTTTTTATTAGGAATTATTTTAGTATATGGAACTAAGGATTTCATATCAATATCCATAGAAGTAAAGACTTCATTTGTTTTTAGATCAATGTAACCTGTATAACTACAACCATCATATTCTAAAAATCTTTTTTGAAAAACTCTTTCTTTGCCATCTTTTGTACATCCTGCAAAAACATTTTCTAATTTCATTAAATTAAAACCCTCCAATAAAAAAAGGCACCAAAAATAAAGTGCCTACTTTCTAATATTTAATTCTTTAATTAACTCACGATATGCTACTACATCGTTTTCTTTTAAATAGTCTAATAAACTACGTCTTTTACCAACTTTCATTAATAATCCACGTTTTGAATGATAATCATGTTTATGAACTTTTAAATGTTCAGTTAAATCATTGATTTCATCAGTTAATATAGCTATTTGAACTTTTGTAGAACCAGTATCAGTTTCGTTTTTACCAAACTTTTTAACAAGTTCAGCCTTTCTTTCTTTGCAAATTGCCATTTTAAAATTCCTCCCTATTTCTAATAACCGTTTAAACTTAGTAATAATTTGGAGAAAATCAAAACCAAGTAAAAACTTTTACAATGCTATTATAACATAATATATGATTTATGCAAGTTTTTTTTACTTATTCAATAAATAATCTATAGCACAAATCAAAGCATATTTTCCACTCTCATAAGTTAAACCACCCTGTTGATAAGCAATGAATGGACTTCTCAAAGGACCATCACAACTAATTTCAATACTTGAACCTTGAGTAAATGAACCACTAGCCATAATAATTTCATCATCATATCCAGGCATATCAGTAGGTATTGGTAAAGCATTTGAATCTATTGGAGAACCACTTTGTATTCCTTGACAATATTTAATTAATAAGTCTCTATCTTCAAATATAATATTTTGTACTATATCTGCTTTTTCATCATTATATTTAGGCTCAACTTTATATCCCAGTTTTTCTAATACTTTACTAGTTAAAATACCCACTTTCAAACTAGATGCTACTACACTTGGTGCAAAAAATAATCCTTTTAAAAATTCTTTATTAGCTCCCAAACTAGGTCCAACCTCAATACCCTCACCAGGTAATGTCAATCTTTCACCACATAATTCAATTAAATCTTTTCTTCCAGCCACATAAGCCCCATTAGACGCAATACCAGCTCCTAAATTCTTAATTAATGAACCTACAACTAAGTCTGCTCCTACATGACTAGGTTCTTGAATACTAACCATTTCACAGTAACAATTATCAACCATAACAATAATATCTTTATCAATAGATTTAATTAAACTAATTACTTTCTCTACTTTATCTATTGTTATACTTTTTCTCTCACTATAACCTTTACTTCTTTGAATATATATTAATTTATACTTTTTATTTTTTATAGTATCTGATATTTTATCATAATCAAAATCATTATCTACTAAATCAATTTGTTCGTAATTTATTCCAAAACTTTTTAAACTACTTCTATTTTCTTTTAAACCAATAACCTCATGCATAGTATCATAAGTTAATCCTGTTATACTTAGCATAGTATCACCAGGACGTAAACAAGCAAACAATACTACATTTAATGCATGGCTAGCACTTATAAATTGATTTCGAACCAAAGCAGATTCAGCACCAAATATATCAGCATAAACTCTCTCTATAACATCTCTACCAATATCATTATATCCATACCCTGTTGTGCTATTAAAATGTATTTCACTAACACCATTATTTTTAAATGCTTCTAATACTTTAAAAGTATTTTCTTCACATAACTTATTAACTTTATCAAACTCACTTGTTAATTCTTTTTCGCAAACATTAATTAACTCTTTTATTTCTTCTCTATTCATCTATTATTACCACACTTCCACTTTCTTTATTACTATCTATTAAATCCACTATTTTACTAGCAACAAATTCTTTATTTAATAATTCTTTTTGTCCAATTCTTTCCATTTCAGCTTTTAAATAATTTGGATTCATACTAATAACACTTTCAGTATTAATCCATCCAGGACAAACACAATATATTTTTTTATCTTTATAATATAAACTTAAATTTTTACTTAAATTAATTATACCAGCTTTACTACTTGAATAATCTAAACTTATAGGATTATATGTGTCTATACCATCTCTGCTACTAATATTAATTATTGTTTTCGTACTTTTAGCATATTTACACATTAAATAAGTTCCACCTAAATTTACTTCAACAACTTTCATAAACTCTTCAAAACTCTTATCATTTATGTAGTTATCATTACTTAAGCTAGCATTATTTATAAGAATCTCTACATCATATTCATCAAATAATTTCTTTACATCTTCTTCACAAGTAATATCAATTTTCTTTACAAAGTTATTAACATTATATTTACTATTCAAATATACACATAATTCTATTGCGCTTTCTTCATTTGTTAAATAACCGATAATAACATTATAAGAACGTTTAGATAATTCTTTAACTATTTCTTTACCTAATCCTTGTGCTCCACCTGTAACTAATACATATTTCATATATATCACCAAAAATATAATAAGATATAAAAAAGAATTAGTCAATCAACTAATTCTTTAACTTATCAATTACTAAAGAATATATATCATCATTTATTTCTTCAATACTTCTAATTTTATCATCTTTTACACAATGTATTATATTATAATTATATTTTTCAGCCATTAAAGAATATGTTGCTTCAGCATTTTTTAAATGCTCTACATCTCTTTCAGCACCATCAGCTGCTTCAGCACGCTTATTTCTTAACTCAACTGAGTATTGATAAGGCATATATAAGAACATTACTATATCAGGTTTAGGAAGTTCTAATAAATCATATTCTAACTTTTCTAACCAATTCATCATATTTAACTTATCTTGCTTATCTTTTAACTTGCCAGCTTGATGTCCCATATTACTTTCAACATATCTATCTAATATAACATTAATACCATCATCTAACATCTTGTTAATAGATTCTATATTATAAAGTCTATCTGCTGCATAATATAAAGCAGCAACTTTAGGTGGAACATTAGTTGTCCCTTCTTCAAAAATACTTTCTCCCATGTGTGGTTTACCTAGTAAACAGGCGCCAACAATATATCCAGTTGGAGTATCATACATTGGAAAACCTCTTTCTTCTATTTTAATACCCTCACTTCTTAATTTTTCTAATAATAGTTTGGCTTGTGTTTCTTTACCACTACAATCAGTACCTTCAATTACAATTAATTTACCCCTACTCATTATTAACTCCCACTCTTTGTTGTTGTATTAATTTTTTTAGTTGTACTAACTTTTGTATAATAATAATTTGCTCTAGTTCCACACTTATAATAAACTTCTATTTGATATTTATTATTTACAACTTTTCTAATTGCATAACTCATTGCTAAATCACATTCATCTTTTCCATCGAAGCTAACGAATTCATCCATTGGAAAACCTTCTCTTTTTAAAGTGCCTAAATTAATTCTTATAGGGGCATCTTTTTTATCTTCAGGAACATTTATATTTTTATACATTATTTTATAATAATCATACATTCTTTTATGCATAGCTTGATAATATTCCTTTTCTTCAGTATTATTTTCTTTTTTAGGAACATTTTTTTCATCATTATCTACAAGAAAGAATATTAGAGTTCCTACACCTACTAACACTAAAACACTAATTATTACTAACAATATTTTCTTTTTCATAACCTACACCTTTCTACCACCAACAACAATCATAACCATAATCATCGTATCCATAATAATCATCATAACCATAGTAGTCATCATAATAATCATCACCATAAACATATGAACCATCATCATAATACCAATAACCATCATCTGTATAATAAGTATCACCTGATAATTGTCCAGCTAACCATTCATTTTCTTCATGCAATCTATCTTGTTCCTCTGGAGAAGCTCCCCACCAAGCTTCAGAATTTTGTTGCATTTGTTCTATAATACAAGCATCTCCACAATAATAATCATCATAACCATAATCATAATAATCATCTTCATAATCATCATACCAAGGATCATAGTATGAATAATAATCTATATATATTTCATACGTTTGATAATCACAATAATAAAAACTATCACAAGCTTCTACAGCTAAAGTATAATTTCCAGTAGAAATATATGTATCATTTCCTGGATAATAATAATTTCCATATCTATCATATAAATAATAATAAGTATAATCTAAATTATCATCCCAATCATAAGCATAAATATTATCACAGAATGGATATATTTCTCCACCAGAATAATATACCTCATAATCATATAACCAAGTAGGACCTTCATAATAAACATAAGGTTGTTCATTATAAGATAACATTACATCAACACTATACGTTCTACTATTATTGTTAGAATCTTTTAATAACAAATCTTTCGTTAATAAATCATATGTAAAATTCATATTAGATAAACGATCTGGAACATCATAACTAGCTCCATCATAATTATCATAAACATAAAACGCTTCTCTAGAGTAATACATAGACCAAAAATCTAAATAACCATAATAATAATTATCTAAAGCATTAAAATAATCTACTCCGCTTACAAACTCATGATTATCACTTTCAGATAATAACACCGGCCCATCATTATCAACCATTTCAACTATTCTTTCGTTATCTTCACTATTAACTTCTTTATAAATATTATAAATAGAACTATCTTCACATATTTCATATGTATATTTCCATTTATTATCCCAATTCTTTTTATTTTTATCACTATAAATTTTTTCTTTAGTTAAGCACCAATCATCATCAGTCGTATTAACTATATTACCAGCTGCATCAGCCAAATAATAGCCAGGATCATTATAAGTATTATAATCTCCTTCTTTTAATGCTTTATAAAAATAGTAACTACTCTTATATGTTTTGTTTTTTATCAAAGTTTTTTCAATATTTAACATATCTATTGAACTAGGTATAATAAACTTATTGCCATTTTCATTATTTTCTTTAACATGTATAAAAACATTTTTTAAAGTTTCTTCAATCTTTTCTTTTACTTTATCCTCTATTTCTTCAGGAGGAGTCTCATCAGGAATATCATTTCTAATATCTTCTTCATAAACAGTAGGATATTCTATATCAATATTAGATTCACTATCTAAAAATACTTTTACTAAACTATGACCAAGATTTTTGCTACTATTATTAAAAACAGGATTATATAAATTCTCATCTAAAACACCTAAACTAATTAAATCTTTCAATTGTATATAAGTATAATCTTCAGGAGAATTTAGATTAGAAAACAACGTACTTTCTTTATTCTTCTCTACATAGATTGCTGTATCCAATTTTATTTTTTCAACATATTCAGTCCTTAATTCACTAGTAGTCTTTTCATCTTTTTTAACAACAATAACTGATATAGTTCCTATTAAAGTAATAAGTAAAATGCAAACTACTATTTCAATTAAAGTATAACCCTTTTTATTACTTCTCATTTTTTTGTTCCTTTCTTCTCTTACGTAAACATGCTTCACACAAAGATATATATCCATTATCTCCAACTACAATATCTTTATCTTTGCCACCTACATAATAGCTAAAACCAGCTTCTCTATTACAATCGGTACAATATCCCTTCTTTATATCAATATAATCACTTACAGCAGGAATCTCTGGCATTATACCAAATGGTTTTTGTTCACCAGTCATATTTAAACCACAAACATAAATATCTATATTTTCATCTACACTTAATTCAACCAAAACTCCTACATCACCTTTTAAAAAGTTAGCTTCATCAATAAATATAGTTTTAGTATTCTTTTTTAAATGTTCTTTTATTTCACTTAAATCATCTATCTCTATAGCACTAACATTATCTTTTATATTCTTAGATTTTATACCATCATCTCTAGTATTAATTCTAGGTTTAAAACATAATATATTAGTTTTATTCCACATATTAAAATATGTCGTTAATAATGCTGTTGTCTTACCACTAAACATTGGCCCAGTAAAAGTTTTTATCATGCTACTTAAACACCTCTTCTATATTATCAATAATTAAATTATTAAACACTTTTATATATTCTTCCACTAATGGACGACTATCAAGTGTATATCCAATCAAATAATACTTTTTCTTCAGTATATTTAAAGAAATTTTATCAACAGCATCATATTTTATATTGAAAAAATCTACATCAATATTCTTAGTTAGATACTTTATATTTTTTTTCTCTCCAACCAATAACCCTACTATATAATTTTTTTTCTTAAAAAACTTAACTATATCATAAATAAAACTTTGTATAACAAATTTGCCTTTATAATCTTTTAATATCTCAATTAATTTATTTCTAATATATTTATTATCTTCTTTAACTTCTATAACTATAGGAACTTTACTATCTATACTCTTTAAAACTTCATTTAAAGTAGGAATATGATATGGCGAAAGATACTCTAATTCTTCATATGTTAAGCTATTTATTTTATCTTTTAACTTCAACATTCTGCTGGCATCATCATCATGGAATACTACAACTTCACCATCTACTGTTAACCTAACATCTATTTCAACAGATAAATTATTTTTAACAGCATACATAATAGATTCTAAAGTATTTTCATAAATAGTAATATTATTATATATACCTCTATGGGCAATAATTGAATGATTTAAAAAGTCTAGTCTTCCCATATTATCACCTTAATGAAATTTTACCACAAAATAAACATAAAAAAAAGTATTTAATCAATAAATACTTTATTCTTTAAAACTTGCATCTACATAATAAATTTGTCTTTTCTCTTTATAATATTGTTTTTCAAAATCAGTCATTATATTTTCAATTTTTCTTTCATCATTATGTAAATCCATACTAACTTTATCAAATGAATACCAATATTGACTTAATGTTTCCATACTAGAAGCAAATAATATTTTATTATCTGTCTTTAAAATAATATGTTTATGTTTTTTGAAAATTCTATCATATAATTTTAAATAATTAAATGATGTAAATCTTTTCTTTTCATCTTGTTTCTTAGGCCATGGTTCAGAAAAAGTTAAATAAATAGTATCAATTTCTTTACCAAAAAACTCTGTAATCTCATTAGCATCAGCACATATCATTTTTAAATTCTTTAATTTTTCATCTCCTACATTTTTAACAGCAGTAGCAGTTTGATTTTTATCCAATTCTAAACCAATATAATTTATATTAGGATGACTCTTAGCCATACCAATTATAAAACTACCTCTACCCATACCTAACTCTAAACATATAGGATTATTATTTCCAAATAAATCTTTCCATTTATTTTTATAATTTCTAGGATTTTTAATTAAATAAGAACTGTTCTCTATAATTTCATTTGCATTCTTAACAACATTGTATCGCATACCTTCACCTCAAAATTATTTTACTAAATAAAAAATATAAAGTCTAGAACTTTATATTCTTAATTAAGCTTCGTATACACTAACTTTTTTCTTATCTCTACCGCATCTTTCATATTTAACTACACCAGTTACTAATGCGAATAAAGTATGATCTTTACCCATTCCAACGTTTTTTCCAGGATAAATTTTTGTTCCTCTTTGTCTATATATAATTGAACCAGCGTTAATAGTTTGACCATCACTAGCTTTAGCGCCTAATCTTCTACCTTCACTATCACGTCCATTATGAGTTGAACCTTGTGCTTTAACATGAGCAAAACGTTGAATGTTTAAACTTAAAAATAACATTTTCATTCCTCACTCTCAACTTTAATATTTTCTTTATATTGATTTTCTAAATCTTTTAAGATATCTATCATTGTAGCAAATATCGTATTCACTACTTCATTATTATTAATTTTAGTAATTATTATAGTTTTACCATCATCTTGATAAGTTATTGAACTTTTATCAAGATTCATAATACAATTAACTATTGTAGCAATTACACTACTCACACTAGCACATACTATATCTTTGCCATATTCAGCATAATTAGCATGACCACTAACCCTAACTGTATTATCATTATAAATAACTTTAATCATAATTAACCAACTATTTTCTTAACTACTAATTTAGTATATGGTTGTCTATGACCTTGAGTCTTACGATATTTTTTCTTTGGATGGAACTTAAATACAACTATTTTTTTAGCTTTACCATTTTTTTCAGCAGTACAAACAACTTTTGCACCTTCAACATTTGGAGTTCCAACTTTTTCCCCAACCATTAATACATCAGTAAATTCAATATCTTTTCCTGCTTCTACATCTAATTTTTCAACATAGATTACATCACCTTCAGCAACATAATATTGTTTACCACCTGTAACAAATATAGCTTTCATGTGTCTCTACCTCCTTATATATTTTTTTGAAGACTCGCCTTTAAGGTGTGCTACGCAACTTCTAACCTTCTCAGTGCGGTTTATAAGAACACTTACAAACAAAAGTATCTTATCAAATTATTATTACAATGTCAATTATTTTTCTAATTTAATTCAATATATACCATACTTGTTTACTAAATAATCTCTTTCATTGATTCCACATATATAATTCAATCTATTTTTATACATCATTTCCTTAGTATCAACACTAATTAAACCATTATATTTTAATTCATATATAATTCTTTCTACATAAAACTTATTCATAATATATTTTATTTCTCTTATATAATTAAATAAATTAACTAATAAAAATACTATAATTAAATAATTACTAACTCTATAAATATATAAATAAAC
>JAZLAK010000109.1:0-2379 GCA_045613165.1 Bacilli bacterium
TAATAGTGTAAAAGGTAAATACGTATCAGATGTTTATAACTGGTATTATGATGGTTCACAAATAGGAAAAGTGTTAGACTGTGCTGAAGATGGTACACCTTATTTAGAAGCTCAAGACTATGAAAATGTATTAACTGTAACGCCTGATGATTATGGAACAAGTTATTATTATAGAGGAGCAGTAGAAGATAATTATTTAGAATTTAATAATATGTGTTGGAGAATAGTACGTATTGAAGGTGATGGTTCTATCAAAATAACACTTGCTGCTCAAAAGAAATGTAGTGAAATAACTGAAAGTGATACAGGGACTGCATTTATAGGAAATGGCCATTATGGTTATAAACAAGGAAAAGTAACAAATTCACTTGGGCAAGAATCACAATATGATAAATATGTGGCTGATTATTTAACAAGCCCAACAAGTAATACAACAAGTATGAAATATAAATTAGATGAATGGTATAATACAAACTTAAAGAGTGTGGAAGGAAAACTAAAGAAAGATTCTTGGTGTTTAGGAAATACAAAAGATGCATATGATCGATCAACAAATGCACTATTAACAAGTAGTGTAAATGATTTAATGTATAATAGTGAATATTTTAGTTATGATACATTCAGAAGACTTTATGGAATAAGTGATAAATATGCAACATTAAGATGTAATGGTAAAAATTATAATTCACATGAATCATATATAGGAGCGTTAACTGTAGACGAAGTAGTATTTGCGGGAGGAAAAGTATATACAGCAAATAGCAATTATTACTTAACTGATAATGCAACAAGTAATTACTGGTGGACTCTCTCTCCGGCCTACTTCAGTAGCTACAGTGAGTACGATAACGCATTCGTCGTTAATGCTAGTGGCGACGTGAGCGACGGCAGTGTGGATATTGACGACGGCCGTCTGCGCCCCGCAGTTTCGTTAGCATCTAGTACAGTAATCACAAAGGGTGATGGTACAATAGGTAATCCATACGTAGTTGGATAAGGATGCTAAAGTAGTCGAAAGACTACGTCAATGATCTAAAAATCTAAGTAGAAAAAAAGAACGTTTATGTGTAAATGTTTACAAAAAGTAATATATAAATAAAATTATTACTTTTTTTTTGATTGATTTTATAGTAAAATGTAAATAGTAGGGTGATACAATGTTAGAGACTTTAAAAAAACAAAGATTATTTTTTATAGCATTAATCGGTATTGTTGTAGTTTCTTTAACAATGACCGCAACTTTTGCATACCAAACTTTACAAGTAGACGAAAGTGTAGGTTCTGATACTGGTATGGTATTGAATGTTGGTACTCTTGATGTTAGTTTTGAAAAAAGTAATAAGATAGAAACTAATAATATGCTTTTATTACCTAGTTATAAAACTGCTGACTATGTAGAGTTTGTAGTAGATAATGCTAGAAGTACAGATGATATAGCGTATCAAATTAGTCTTGAAAATTTAGAATATTCTTCTAATTTGTCAAGTAAAGATTTTAATTATACAGTAACTGAAATTAAAGATAATGAAGAAATAGTATTAAGTACTGGAGATTTTAATGGTTTATCTAAAACTGAACCTTATAGTACTGAATATACTTTAAAGTTATATGATAGAACTTATAATTATATTACTGTTGGTGAAAAACAAACTATTAGATTATATTTATGGTTAAAAGAAACTATTGAAAATCAAAATCATTTAGAAAAGACTTCATTTAAGGGAACTATAACTTTAACTTCATTATTTAAAAATGAAATACCTATGAAGTTAAGTGATAAGATATTAGCGAATGCTGAGGTTGGTGATGGAATAACAAGAACTAAGTATCAAACAATATCAAATAGTAATTTAGGTACTTCATCAAATGAAGATGAAAGATTACTACTAACAACAAAAGATAATGATGGAATAAGTTATTACTATAGAGGTAATGTACAAGATAACTACATGAACTATGAAGGAATGTGTTTTAGAATAGTTAGAATACTAGGTAATGGTAATATAAAATTAGTTCTTGCTGATGAAAATAATGAATGTAATAGTAAACTAATAACAAATACAAGTTCATTAATAGGTGGATATACAAATGAATTTAATTATACAAATCTTGAAAACAATTTAATAAAATGGTTAAATGGAGAAACAATAATAACTGATAATACAAATACAACATATACACCAAAGAAGAATTTAAGTGAATCTAAAAATATAGTAGAAGAAAAATGGTGTAAAGAAACAAAAGAAGAAATAACATTAGAATGTGAAAATACAGTAACAAGTAAAATTGGAATATTAACAAAAGAAGAGTTAATATATGCAGGTTCATCAATAGAAGGATCAAATAATAATCATTATTTAGTATCTGAAGGTGAATATA
>JAZLAK010000110.1:0-4679 GCA_045613165.1 Bacilli bacterium
ATGACATAACAGTAGATACGCAAGATTTAATGGGTAAAACAAATAAAATATTAACAAGTAATGAAGATAATTTTGTTAAGAATATATACGAGAATGTTTATTTGAACTTTTATAATTCATTAGTAATACAAAATAGGAATAGAGAACCTTACATAAATAATGCAACGGCAAGTGAATTATTAAATGAAAGTGTGTCAAGGGCAATGGATTATACTGATACACAAGCTACAATATATAGAATAAATTATTTTGATGGAACTTATGAAGATCATTCAATACAACCAACGATAACAAATGGTGTTGCAACTTATGTTATGAATGTATTTGTCCCTACAAATAATGTAATAATGAATATACAATTAAGAAGTGAAGATAAAATAATAAATTATCAACAAATTAGTGGATTAAGTTCATTAGAAAGTGGAAAATTATATACAATCAAGCAAGATTGTTATATAGAATAGGAGGAAAAATATGAGTAAAATAACATATACTGATAAAGTGGCATTAAATATCAACAGTGATATACCTGATATTAATAAATGTAATGCTACTGATATGAACGAAATAAAAGAAGTAGTAAACGAAAATGAAACTAAAATATTATTAGCAGTATCAAGTTCAGCACCAGCTACTTGTGAAACTGGAGATATGTATTACAATACAATAAATGATTTAATATATACTGCAACAGGAACAAATACTTGGGGTTCAACTGGTGTAGCACCTACTGAAAATACAATATACATAGTTTTTGATAGTCAAAGTGCTTACGCTTATGATGGAAATGAGTTAATTAGCGTTGGTGGTGGTAGTGGAGATTTAATTATGGTAGACCCAGATACTCCAACTGCTTCAACTAAATTATATATAGAAGAAAGTGATTTATCTTATCAAGGATTAGAAATAGCAAATACATATAATACTTCAAATAGTATGGCTTATAGTTGTGCATATATAAATGGCACATTATTATGGACAAATCCAGACCCTACAAGTGCATTTGTTGGGCAAGAAATAACTTTGAATAGTAGTGATTATGATGTATATGAAATAGTATATACTGCTGCAAGAAGTAGTGATAATAGAAATTACACAAGCGGAAAAATAAGAAAAGGAATAAGATACAATGCTTTGTTTGTAGCAACGGTTCAAGCAACACCATCTATGGTAGCAAGAGGAATGACCGATATTACAGCAACAACTATGACATTTGGTAATGGATATGCTGGGACAGTTTCAAGTATGTCATCATCTAACGATGTAGCAGTACCATTATATGTAATAGGTTATAAAACAGGATTATTTAGTTAAGGAGGTAATATATGAAAGCAAGAAATCCTAGTACAGGAACATTAGATACAGTATATGTAAAAGCATTAGATGGTATGCCAGTAGGAACGGAAGTAGAGTTTGACGGAACAAGTGCAAATATACCAACTGGGTGGGAACAAGCAGATGTATGGCAAACATTAGCAACTAATGTATCTAATAATACAAATGTTAATTTGCCAGATGATTTTGATGAATTGTTTGTAGAAATAAATATGATACCTTCTGGTGGAACTTCTACAAACTATTGCAGTTGCATAATTCCTAAAATAGTTATAGATAATTTGTCTTCTGATTACAAACATACATATAGGTCTGGTGCATCGTATGTAAGCAATTACTATTTTGGAGTTTCTGTTGAAGTTTATAAAACTTATTTAAAGTTTACTGATGCATATATAACTGGAACAGATGTTTCAGGAAGTTCTAAAATGAATGTTTATTATAAATAGGAGGTAAATTATGAGAATAAAAAAAACAAGTGAAACAAGACCATTAGGAGCAACAGTAGTAAATGCTTATGACAATAGTCAAATAAATGCTTATTCTACACAATATTGTAATCAAGCATTTGGTGGCACTATATTATGGACTAACGCCAATCCATCAAGTTCTTATGCAGGTGGAGATATAGACTTGGATAGTAGCGATTACGATATGTATGAAATAATATATAAACCATATAACAATCAAAACACAGCTATGAATACTGGAAAAATACCTAAAGGAATAGGAACAACTCTTATATTCAATGCAGGTAATTCGACAAACGGACCTTATGTTTATCGTAGAGATATTGCTTATACAAGTGATACAAAATTATCTGCTGCAACTGCAACTGAAGCATTTGGAAGCACAAATCAAGCAAATAATAGTATGTGTATTCCTATTTATGTTATAGGATACAAAACAGGATTATTTAATTAAAGGATAAGTTATGAACATAACAATAAATCAAATACAAGTATTTTTAGTTAATTGTGCTAGTATGATAGCTGCTGGTGGTGTGATATGTGCGTTTGCATTAAAAATAGGTAAAGAAATATTAAATAAACAACTAGATCCATTTAATGTCAAAATAAAATCAATGGAAGAAGCAAGAATAAAACAACACGAAGAAACAAAAAGCGAAATAGCTATATTAAAAGAAGAACTTAACAAAAACTCACTTAATACTATGAAAAACACTATATGTAATGAAACAATCCCTTTAAGTGAAAGAGTATCAGTTGGAAAAGAATATATTGATAAAGGTGGAAATGGGGCAGTTAAAATATTCGTTCATAAATTAGAAGAAGACTATGAGAAACAATTAAAGAAAGGAGAAAAATAGTATGAAAGATATTATAGTAAGAGCTATAAAAACATTTATACAAGGTTTTCTAGGAGCTTTAGCAGTTTCACTACCAACAACAGATATAAATAATAGTTCTTTATGGAAAAGTATCTTAATAGGTGCTTGTGCTGGTGGTATATCAGCAGTAATGAACTTTATTATTGGATTATTAAAGAAAGAAGAAAAATAAGGAGATAATAATATGAAAAAGTTTTATTTAGGAATGGAAACAATCCGTATCACTCAAAACTATAATGGAACTGAGTCGCATTATAACCACTCACACGGAAGCCCTGCTGATTTCCCTATCGATATGGCAGGAGCAGATGGTGGGCAAAGTTGTTATTTTGCACCAGTACCAATGAAAATAACTGCAATAAAAGGTGTAAGAAATCCTAAAATAACTAACACAGTATGGTTAGTATCAACTGAAAAGGTTAAAACCCCTACATTTGTTGATACAGTATTTATGTCATTAACACATTTTAATGATAATGCTATGAAATGGAAAGTTGGAGATGTAGTACCAGCAGGACAAGTTATTACTTGGGAAGGAACTTCAGGAGCAAGTGCTAATCACTTACATTGTGTATATGGTAGAGGTTATAGCGATAACTGGGTATGTAATAGTAAAGGTTCTTGGGTAGATACAGGAGATTGTAAAAAACCTGAAGAAGTATGTTATATATATGATAAGTTTAGTAAAACAGTAGATACAAAAGGAATTAACTTCCAACATACTGATAATATTGATTATAATGATTTCTTACCAGCAAGAGGTTGGTATCAAGAAGGCGACCAAGATGGGAATGTACAACTAATAGATGATTTCTATGTTAGTAAAGTTCTAGGCGATTATTTTGGTAAATATACTAAGTTCTTAACAATGGCATTCCAAGATAAATATAAAATACCAGGTGGAATTGATGGAAACATAGGAACTAATACATTAAATAAAATGAAAGAAATGGGATTAGACAAATCAGTAAAACCATCTAAGACATATTATCACGAAGGAGATAAAGGAAGCGATATTGTTAAAATAAATAACTTCCTAGCAAATGAAGTAAAAGGAAATTATTATGGAATATTTACTGTATATGGAACAAAGGCTTTACAAACAATAGGAAAAGAAGATAAAATATATAATGATGCTATTGATGGAAACTTCGGTGCAAAAACTCTAGCAACAGCTGAACATTACGGTTTTAAATATTAGGAGGACAAGATGTTTAAATTATATACAGATAAAGGTACAAGAAAAATGATAGATATATCAAAAAGTGAACAAGATATTATAGATACAATGGGAGATTACTTTAGAAGTGATCTAGAAGCAAGATTTTTAATTATAGAAAGTAGACAAGATGGAGATAACTTAAGAGGATTTATTAGAGGAATAGAAGAATATACATCTTATGTAGAAAACTTTAATGAAAAATTGAAAGAGAAATCTTGCGTAGAACTAAAAAATGATATGATGCAAAAGGTAAAAAGGCTTACAAAATAAGTCTTTTTTTACTTTACACAAAAAAGTTTAAAAAAATGATACAAATGTATTGACAAAGATACAAATGTATAGTATAATAGACTTATAAAATGAAAGGAGAGATAGGAAATGTTTTATACAAACGATCCAGTAGGAGATTATGACAGATATTGTGATTGGTGTGATAGATATACTGAAGAAGACTTATGGGAAGTAGAAAACGAAATAGAACATACACAAGACGAAATAACAAACATAGAAGAAAATCCTGAAGACTTCGATAGTATAGAAGACCAACAAGAAGAACTTAAAAAGCTAAATGAAAGACTAGATGAACTTGAAGAAGAAGAACATAAAATAAGAAGATATTTAAGAGAGGACTAGAAATAGTCCTTCCCGAAAGGGAGAAAGGAATTAATATGAGCGAAGAAGAAAAACAATATTATGAAAACATTATAAAAATATTACAAGAAATAAGAGAAGATTTAAAAGAATGTTTAAAAGGAGATGAAGAAATTGAAA
>JAZLAK010000111.1:0-13455 GCA_045613165.1 Bacilli bacterium
CATAATTTGAGGTTTTAAGGTTATTTTGCAAATATTATTTTTTAAATCTAATGAAACTATATCCTCATCAGTTTCTTTATTAAAAATATTATTATCATATGAATATTTTATGTCATCAATAACAAATGTTATTTTATTAAAATTTTCTATACAATTTATATTCTTTTTATCTATTATAGTTTCGTTGTTTTTTTCTAACTTAAAATTTATTGATTTCATAGTATCTCTTTCCTTTGTGATAGATTTTATCATACTTTATATAAAAATGCACTTATATTTAAAAAAATATTTTACATAATATTTTTAGGTGATTTCTTTTGAAAAAAATTAAATTTGGTTTTAAATTATTTTTATTTGGCTTAATCTCTTTTATTGTATGCATGAGTTGTTTATATGTTTATGCATATTTATCTGGAGGTATTGATATAAAAACTAGCAATTCATTTTATATATATGATAATAAGGAAGAATTAGTATATCAAGGTTCAGGTAATAGTGAATGGGTTGATTTAGAAGATGTTAGTCCTTATTTTTTAGATGCTATAGTGAGTACTGAGGATAAGTATTTTTATAAACATATGGGTTTTGATTACTTAAGAATTGCAAAATCTCTATATACTAATTTTAAGAATGGTTATATTTCTCAAGGTGGTAGTACTATAAGTCAACAATATGTTAAGAATATGTATTTAGACTTTGATAAAACTTGGTCTAGAAAAATACAAGAAGCTTTTTTAACTTTAAAATTAGAAACACACTACAGTAAAGAGGATATTTTAGAGGGTTATATAAATACTATTAATTTTGGTCAAGGTTGTTATGGAGTTAGTGAAGCTAGTAAATATTATTTTAATAAGAGTGCTAGTGAACTTAGTTTAGAAGAAGCTATTATACTTGCTGGTATACCAAAAGCACCTAATACTTATAATCCAGTAGCAAATTATGAAAAAGCAATAAAAAGGGGGAAAATTGTTGCTGAATGTATGTTGAATAATGAAAAAATTGATAGAAATACATACGATAATTTATTTAAAGAAACTTTAACGATATATGGGAAAAGTGATTTAAATAATTTACAAACTCTTATGTATTATCAGGATGCAGTTATGAATGAGTTGGAATCTTTACACGGCATTCCTAGTAGTTTAATAGAATCTGGTGGTTTAAAAATATATACTAATTTGGATATAGAAGCACAGACTAAATTGGAATCCGCAGTAATTGATAATATGCAAGATGATAAAACCCAGGTTGCTAGTGTTATTATTGAACCTTCTACAGGTAAGATTATGGCTTTAGCTGGTGGAAAAGATTATAAAACTAGTCAATATAATCGTGTTACTAGCGCTAAAAGACAAGTAGGTTCAACTATTAAACCTTTCCTTTATTATGCTGCATTAGAAAATAACATGACTAGTGCTTCAACTTTTTTAAGCGAGAAAACTGATTTTGTATTTTCTAACAATCAAACTTATAGTCCAACAAATTTTGCTGATAAGTATGCAAATACTGATATTACTATGGCTGCTGCTTTAGCATACTCTGACAATGTTTATGCAGTTAAAACACATTTGTTTTTAGGTGAGGAAACTTTAGTTGAAACCATGAAAACTGTTGGTTTAGAAGAAGAATTAGAAGCTATACCATCACTAGCATTAGGTAGTAAAGAAATTAATATGTTAGATTATGCGGTTGCTTATAATACCCTAGCAAGTGGTGGTTTTAAACAGGATATTTATTTAATAGATAGAGTTGAAGATTTACATGGTAATGTTTTATATCAACACAAACAAAAAAGAGAATTAGTTTTAAATACTAATTATCTTTATATATTGAATGAGATGATGAGTAACACATATAATGAAGATTTTATTAGTTATAACTCTCCTACAGCCTTATCAATAAAAAATAAATTAACGAAAAAATATGCTATTAAAAGCGGGTCAACAAATAATGATTATTGGTTAGTTGGTTATAACCCTGATGTTATGATGATGGTTTGGACTGGGGAAGATAATAATAAAGATGTTGAATCAAATTATTCTAAAATAACAAAAAATATATGGGCTGATACAGTAGAAAGTATATTAGAAGGAAAAGAAGAAACATGGTATGATCAACCACAAAATGTAGATGCTGTATATTTAGATGCAGTAACTGGTGAATATACTACCCAAGATAATGGCTCTTTATTTTATTTTTTGAAAGGTACTGAGCCAGTAAATTAAAAAGTGGATAACTTTGATGTTTTCCACTTTATTTTTCTATTTTAATAATTATTTGATATAAATCTTCGAAGTCGTAATCTTCAGTTTCTATTTGGAAACCAGCATCTTTGATTTCTGTTTCTATATCTTTAAGAGAATTAATAACTGAGTCTAAATCTCCTGAAATTATTCTTTTTTTAGTATCTTTTACTTCTTCTTTTGGTTCTTCTATATCTTCTATTTTAGATTCTTCAGCTGTAGGAATATCAAATATTTCATATTTATCTTGTAAAGATCTTTTAGAATCTATTATTAATTGTGCTATGTCGTCATTTTCTACAGTTGGTTCATTGTTATTAAAATCTAATGTTTCTATTTGATTTAATAAATCTTTATTTGTATCATTGTTTAATATATCAAATCTAGATGATGTTCCTGTTGCTTCTGTAGATTCTGTTTCTTTATTTAAAACCTTTTTAATTTCAGCATCTAATTGTCTTACTGTATATCTATTATCAATAATTTTATTTAACATATTAATTTGTTCTTCTTTATTACTTAATTGTAATAAACTTCTTGCATGTCTTTCACTTATCTTTTCATTCATTAATGCATCTTGAACTTCTTCAGTTAAGTTTAATAATCTTACTTTATTTGCTACAGAAGATTGAGATATACCTAATCTTTTTGCTAAAACTTCTTGAGTTAAATATCCTCTATCCAATAATTTTTTATAAGATTTTGCTTCTTCTATTGCAGAAAGATTACGTCTTTGTAAGTTTTCTACTAAAGCAACTTCTGCTGATGCATTATCATCTAAATCTGCAATTATTGCTGGAACTTGATTTAATCCTGCTATTTGACTTGCTTTATATCTTCTTTCTCCTGCTATTATTTCAAATTTATCATTTGCTAATTTTCTTAATACTAATGGTTGAATTATTCCGTGTTCTTTAATAGACATCGCTAATTCTTTTAATGCATTTTCATCAAATGTTAATCTTGGTTGAAATCTATTTGGAATAATACTTTCTACATTTATATATTGAACGTTTGGTTCTAATTTCATAAGCCCCTACTCCTATTCTATATATAATAATACTTTATTTTGCTCGAATTTTCAATAGCAAAATAAAAAAGAAACTCATTTAGATTCATAATGGTTTCTTTAGTATTTGATTATATTGTCTAGGATATTTTTTATCCGTTTTTTTTATTTTTTTGATTATTATAAAATTTCTAATTCCTTCATTGTTTGGTAGATTAATATTTTTAGTAGTTAAATATTCGCCACCCAATATATTTATTCCTTTTAGACTATTATTTAATTCTTCTTCATAGTCAGCTTTCATTGCTATAAATTGTCCGTTAATACTAACAAATGGAATAGATAATTCTATCAATATTGGAAGATTCTTTACTGCTCTTGCAGTTACTAAATCATAGTGTTCTCTTCTTTCGTTGATAAATTCTTCTGCTCTATTGTTAATAACTTCTACGTTTTCAACATTTAAAATATCAATTAGATTTTTACAAAATGTTGTTTTTTTATTATTTGAATCTAATAAAGTTAATTTGATATGAGGAAAAACTATTTTTAAAACTAATCCTGGGAATCCAGCTCCGCATCCTATATCTAACATATTTTCTATATTATTAAAATCTATAGTTTGAGATAAAAGTATAGAATCATAAAAATGTTTTAAATATACACTTTCTTTATCAGTTATTGATGTTACATTAGTATGTGAATTATATTCTACTAAATAATCATAATATTTTGATAGTTGGTGTTTTTTAATTTCAGTTAATTTGATATTTAACTTTTCTAATTCTTTATAAAATTCTAATTCATTCATTTTTACTATATTCCTTTTTTAAATATATTGCTAATATTGATAAATCTGCTGGGTTAACTCCACTAATTCTTGCTGCTTGTGCCATAGTTTCTGGCATTACTGCTTTTAATTTTTGTTTTGCTTCGCTAGCTAAGTTTGCTACTTTATCATAATCAATATCTTTTGGTATTTGTTTAGATTCTAACTTTAATAATTTCTCTACTTCTTTTAATTCTTTATTTATATATCCTTCATATTTAATTAGAATTTCTACTTGATTATACACTTCTTTATCATATTTATTTTCTATTATATTTTCTTGTAATAATAAATCTATATTTATTTCAGGACGTTTTAAGAATAAGTAAAGATTAGTACCTGATGCTAATTCAGTAGATTGCATTTTATCTAAAATAACTGGTGTTATATTTTTATTATTTATTTTTGTATTTTTTAATTCTTCTAATAAAGTATTAATATCTTGTTCTTTTTTTATAAGTTTTTGATATTTTTCTTCACTTATTAAACCAGCTTCGTAACCATATTTTCTTAATCTTAAATCTGCATTATCATGTCTTAATAGAAGTCTAAATTCTGCTCTACTAGTTAGCATTCTATAAGGTTCTTTTGTCCCTTTTGTTACTAAGTCATCTATTAAAACCCCAATATATGATTCGTTACGTTTTAATATTAATGGGGTTTGATTTCTTATTTTTTTTACTGCATTAATACCAGCAATTAAACCTTGTCCTGCTGCTTCTTCGTAACCGCTTGTACCGTTTATTTGCCCTGCAGTGAATAAATTTTCTATTACTTTAGTTTCTAGAGATGGTTTTAATTGTAATGGATTTATAGCATCATATTCTATTGCATACGCATATTTTAAAATACGAGCATTTTCTAATCCTGGTAAACTATGAACCATTTTTTCTTGTACATCAGTTGGCATACTTGTTGAAAAACCTTGTAAATATAAATCATCATAATATAAACTTTCAGGTTCTAAGAATAATTGATGTTTTTCTTTATCTGCAAATCTTACTATTTTATCTTCTATAGAAGGACAATATCTAGGTCCTATACCTTCAGCATAACCACCATACATTGCACTTCTTGATAAATTTTCTTTTATTATATTATGGGTATTTTCATTAGTATAAACTAAATAACATTTTTCTTGTTTATTTTTGTCATATGATATTTCATTTTCACAGTTGAAAGTCCAGTATTCATCGTCTCCTACTTCTTCTTTTAATTTAGAGAAGTCTACTGAATTTTTATCAATTCTTTGAGGAGTACCTGTTTTTAATCTTAAAATATCAAAACCTAAATCTTTTAATTTATCACTTAAAAATTGTGAACGTCTTTCTCCATGAGGACCTTCTAATTTATTTGTGGCTCCTATTAATATTTTACTTTTTAAATAAGTTCCTGTTGTTAAAATTAAAGCATCACAATAAATTTCTTTTCCATCTTCTAATATAATACCTTTTATTTTATTATCATCAACAATTAAGTCTTCTACCATACTTTCAAGAATAGTTAAGTTTTCTGTATTTTTTAATTCTTTTAACATATTTTGAGGGTATGTAATTTTATCTGCTTGAGCTCTTAAAGATCTAACTGCAGGGCCTTTACCATTATTTAACATTTTTATTTGAATATGGCTTTTGTCTGCAACTTTACCCATTAATCCACCTAAAGCATCTATATCACGTACTATAATACCTTTTGCTGTTCCACCAATTGATGGATTACATGGCATATCTCCAATATTTTTTATATTAGAAGTTATTAATGCTGTATTCATTCCCATAGTTGCTGTAGCATGACATGCTTCACATCCAGCGTGTCCACCACCTACTACTATTACATCATACTTCATACATGTCACCTACTTTCCTAAACAGAAATTAGCAAATATTTCATCTAACAATTCATCTTTATATGTAGTTCCTATTATTTCTCCTAATAAGTCATAACATTCTTTTATATCAATAGCTAATAAGTCTATTTCTATATTATTTTCTATTTGTTCTAAGCAATTATCAAGTGATTGTAAAGCTTGTTTAACTAATGAAATTTGTCTAGAATTTGACAAGTAATTCATATTACCACTATCTAATTGTTCTAAATTAAACATTTCTATTATTTTATTTTTTAATTGGTCTAAATTTTTATAATCTTTTGTATTTCCATATACAATATTTTTACATTCTATTTCTGTTTCATCTATTTTCTTTTCTAAATCATTTTTATTTACGTAAACTATTAAATTTTTATCTTTAATTGTTTTTATTAATTCTTTTTCTTCTTTTGAAAGTTCTTCATTATTATTTAATACTAATATAACTAAGTTAGCTTTTTCTAATATTTCTTTACTTTTGTTTACACCTATTTGTTCTACAATATCTTCTGTTTCTCTTATACCTGCTGTATCTATTAAATTTAATACAATACCTTCTAGAACAAATTTACCTTCTACTATGTCTCTAGTTGTTCCAGCTACATTTGTAACTATTGCTTTATCTTCTTCTAGTAAAGTATTAAGTAAACTACTTTTACCTACATTTGGTTTACCTATTATTGCAACATCAATACCATTTTTTATTAATTTACCATTTTCTGCTTCTTTTAATAATTTTTCTAAATCTTTTTTTATTTCTAAAACTTTTGGTTTTACTAATTCGTTAGTTAATACAATTGCATCTTCATATTCTGGGTAATCAATATTTACTTCAATATTTGCGCTTATACTTACTAATTTTTTTCTTATTTCGTTTATCATAATTGTAATGCTTCCTGTTACTCCATTTAATGATAAACTTCTACTTTTATCTGTTTCTGCATTAATTAAATCCCCTACTGATTCAGCTTCTATTAAATCTATTCTTCCATTTAAAAATGCTCTTTTAGTAAATTCACCAGGCTCTGCTAATCTACAACCTTTATTTAGTAATAGTTCTAATATTTTATTTGTTGTAGAAATACCTCCGTGACAATTTATTTCTACTATATCTTCTGTTGTATAAGTTTTTGGAGCTTTCATAATAGAAACTAACACTTCGTCTACTACATCTTTTCCATCCACTATATAGCCATAATTTATTGTATGTGAAAGAACTTTAGTTAAATCTTTACCTTTAAAAATACTGTTAACTAAATGTATAGCATCATTTCCTGATATTCTAACTATTGATATTGCTCCAACTCCCATAGTAGTTGAAATTGCACATATTGTGTCAAACATAGTACACCACTCCATAATGCATTATAACACAAACTTTACATTATTAAAAGATTATATTTTTTGTGTAATTATTTCCCGGGAAATAATTTTATTTTATTTACATAAATATGTAAAATATAATTTCCCGTACTTTTAGTTGGATTTATGTAAACAAAAAACGTCATTTATTTTTGACGTTTTATTTACTTATTTAATTTTATAACAACATGTCTGTTTGGTTCTTCGCCTTCACTTATAGTTGAAACTTTTTTATTATTAGATAAAGTATTATGAATAATTCTTCTTTCATAAGAATTCATATTATCTAATTTTACGTCAACCTTTGTTGTTATAACTTCTCTAGCAATTCTTTTTGCTAATCTTTCTAATTTCTTTTCTTGATTTTCTTTATAGTTTTCTACATCTAGTATAATATGAGGATGAATTCCATATTTATTACTTAACATTTGTTTTACTATTACCATTAATGCTGATAATGTTTTTCCATCTTTACCTATTAAAATTGAATTATTATCACTGTACATCTTTACACATATTTGAGTATCTCTAATTTTAGATTCGAATGTTACTTCTAATCCCATAAGTTTAGTTAATTCTAATAGATATTCCTTTACATAATTTTGTATATCAGTTAATGTGTAAACTTTTATTTTATAACTACTTTTCTTTAATAAGTTTCCCTTTATTTCTTCTTTTGTAATTATTACATCATCTTGAGTTAAATTAAGACTTTGTAAACTTGTGTCAATTAACTCGCTCAAATTTTTTCCTTCGAATTCTTTTACTACCATAATACTTATCTCCTTTTTTTCAATAATAATGTTTGAATAACATTAAATCCATTTGTTACTATCCAATATAATGCAATTGCTGTTGGTAAACTAAATGATGCTATTGAAATGAATATCAACATGAATGTTGTCATGAATTGCATTTGTTTTTGTTGTTCTCCACTACCTGCATTTGACATACTAAATTTAAATGATAAGTATGTTGTTAATATTATTAGTGCTATTACTATTAAGTAAACATAATTTCCAGACTTTATTCCGACTAATGGTGTTGTACCTAATTGTAAAGTAAATAATGTTTCTTCAAATATTGCTGGCACTCTGTTTATTGCTTCTAGGAAAGCAAAGAATAATGGTAATTGAATAAATGATACTAAGCATCCACCCATTGGATTAATATTATATTTTTTATAAATTAACATAGTTTCTTGGCTTTTCGCCATCATTGATTCACTATCAGTTTTATCTTTATATTTTTTTTCTAATCTTTCTAATTCTGGTTGAGCTTTTTTCATATTTTCACTTTGTTTAATAGTTTTTGCTGAAAAAGGCATCAATATTAGTCTTAATGCTAAACCTATTAACATTACTGAAATACCATAATTTTTTACTAATAATCCTAATTTTATTATTAACCATGCTATTGGCATTACAAATAATTGAACCCATAAACCACTATAAGTATCTTTATCATAAATTTTCATATCTTTACATTTAGGTAAATCTTTTAATTTTACTTCCATGCTCTTTTCATATTTTTCATAAATAGATAATAATTCTTTATCTTGTGGTTTACAAAGTATATTTGATGTTAAACTTTGTCCTGTTTTTTCATTTGTTATTCTTTTATTATCATTATCACTTAAATATTTAGTACATCCTGTTGTTAAAGCTAAAAACAATAATAATATAATTAATAATTTTTTCTTTTTCATATGTTCTCCTTTAATTTTGCTTCTAAATTTTCTAATCTACTATTAAAAGATGTTTCTAAACACCCTTTCCTTATCATTATAATATAATCTGTGTTATTTTTAAATAATGTTTTTGTTTTATCTATAATTTCTCTCGTTTGTCTTTTTAATTTATTTCTTGTTACTGCATTACCTATCTTATTACTTATAGCTATGCCAAAACGTTTTTTTTCTAAATTGTTTTCCTTATAATATATAACAAAATCTTTTGTCTTAAAAAATTTAGCATTTTTAATTAAATTTGAAAACTCTTGTTTTGATTTTATTGTCTCTGTTTTTTTCATAAAATCTCTCCCATAGATAAAAAACCACAAAATTGTGGTTTACTTACATAATACTTTACGACCTTTTTTTCTTCTTGATTTTAAAATATTCGTTTCTTTACGTGCAAAAAATCCATGTTTTTTACTTTTTTTACGATTATTTGGTTGATATGTTCTCTTCATAATTGCACCTCCACCTCTTTAAGCCTTTTTATTGTATTATATTTTGTTTTATAAGTCAATTAAAAATTAATTAAATTATTTATTAACTTTTTCCACGTTGATATGTGATAAAATATTAACCTGTTAATAACATTTTGTGGAAAATGTGGAAAAGTTATTATTTCTCTTTATTTAAGGCTATTTAAGTGTTTATAACTATGTGGAAATGTTGTGGAAATTGAAAATATTTATATTTCATGCTTTCTTTTTCAACAAAAGTGTTTTAAAATATTCTTAGTTACAAAAATAATCTTGAAAGCGGGGTTTTTTGATGGATGGTAATTTTTCTTGGAATGACTTTTTAAATATAATAAAGTCTAAATTATCTAGCGTTTCATATGATACTTGGTTTAAAGATACTAAGCTTTCAAAGATGACTGAAGACTCAATAAGTATTGAAGTGCCTATGAGTTTTCATAAAGACTTTTTAAATAAAAATTATTATGAGCTTATTGATAATATAATTACTAGTATTACAGGTAAGAGTTATGATATTAATTTTGTAGTAGAAGAGGATATTGTTAATAACGAGATAGAAATTAACAATACAGTTCAAACAAAATCTAATAACTTTCAATCAAATCTTAACCCACAATATACATTTGAATCGTTCGTAATAGGGGACAGTAATAGATTTGCACAAACTGCGGCAGTCGCAGTTGCTGAACAGCCTGGCAAGGTGTATAACCCTTTATTTATCCACGGAAAAAGTGGATTAGGGAAAACTCACTTAATGCATGCGATAGGTAATTATATAGTAGAAACTACTGATAAAAAGGTTTTATATGTTACAAGTGATAAATTTATATCAGATTTTATTGGAATCAATAGAAAAGATACTGAAAATTATGATGTAATAGAACATTTTAAAGAAAAGTATAGAAATATTGATGTTTTAATTATTGACGATATTCAATTTTTAGGTGGTGCTGAGAAAACTCAAGGAGAATTTTTCCATACATTTAACACTTTATATGATGCTAATAAACAAATTATTATTAGTTCAGATAGGTCACCAGATGATTTAAAATTATTAGAAGATCGATTAAGAACTAGATTTAGATGGGGATTAACAGCAAATATATTCCCACCAGACTTTGATTTAAGATGTAAAATATTAAAAGATAAAATGTCTGGTTTAGAAGGGGCTAAATTAATAAAGGATGACGTAATAGAGTATATTGCTAATAATTGTGAAAGCGATGTTCGGTATTTAGAAGGTTCTATTAGAAGATTATTTGCTTATGCAGCTATGTATAGTCCTCCAGAAATTAATTTAGACTTTGCAATAGAGGCTTTAAAAGATTATTTTGGTTCTTCAGTATATTCTAATAGTAATATTTCTAAGATACAAAAGGCTGTTGCTGATTACTTTAATATTACTGTTGAAAACTTAAAAAGTAAGAAAAGAACTGCTGATATAAACAATGCTAGACAAATTGCCATGTATCTATGTAGGATGATTACTGAGGAAACAACAACTAGAATAGGGTTAGAATTTGGTAATAGAGACCATTCAACTGTACTACATGCTATAGAAAAAGTTAGTAAAGATGTTAAAAATAATGAAGATTTAAAACATAAATTAAATGAAATAAAAAGTAAAATAAATTAATAATGTTGAAAACTTTAGAGATATAAACAATGTTTTTTCTAGATAAAATCTTAGTTTTATTAAGTTATAAACAATTTGAACATATATAATAATAATATGTTAATAAATAAAAGAAAGAAGGTATATTATGAAATTTACAATTGATAAAAATATTTTATTAGAAAGTTTAGTTAATGTAGTAAGAGCAATTAATCCCAAAAATATTATTCCTATATTAAATGGTATTAAATTTGAATTAAATAGTGATGGTTTAAATTTAATTGCTAGTGATAGTGATTTAACTATTAAAAGTTTTATTCCAAGTAGTGATATTAAATCTATAGATGAAGAAGGAACTATAATAATACAAAGTAAATATATTATAGATATTATTAGAAAGTTACCTGGTGATGAGGTTAATATTGAAGTAATAGATGGTTTAAAAATAAGAATTTATACTGATAATAGTCAATATAATTTAAATTGTTTAAATACTGAGGATTATCCACAAATAATTTTAGAAGATTCTAATAATCCTATAGTTATTAAGAGTGATATTTTAAAAAGTATGATAAGACAAACTATTTTTGCTGTTTCATTACAAGAATCAAGACCTTTATTAACTGGTTTAAATTTAAAGATTAATGAAAATAAGATGGAAGTTGTGGCAACTGATTCTTATAGACTTGCCAAAAAAACTATTACTTTAGATGAAACTTATCCTGAAAGTATTGATATAACTATACCTGGTAAGAATATTAATGAATTTGATAAAATTATGAATGATGATGAAGATGTTGAAATACATTTATTTAGTAATAAAATATTATTTAAATACAAAAATATTATCTTTCAATCTAGTTTATTAAATGGAAATTATCCAAATACTTCTAATTTAATTCCAAATGAATTTGAAATCATAATAAATTCTTCTTTAAATTCTTTTTATGCTAGTATTGATAGAGCTGCATTACTTACTCAAAGTAAAGATAAAAACATTGTAAGAATGGAAACAAATGATGATGAATTAAATATTACTAGTTATGCTAGTGAAATAGGTAAAGTAGAGGATAGAATTAAAGTTAGTAAAAATACTGAAAAAGATATAGCTATATCATTTAGTGCTAAATATATGATGGATGCTTTAAAAACATTTAATGAAGACGAATTGTTAATATTATTAAATAATGATTCTTCTCCTATAATTTTAAAATCTATTAAAGATGAAAGTTTAATTCAATTAATTTTACCAATAAAAACATATTAGAACTTGTAAAAGTTCTTTTTTTTGTTGATAAATCGACTTTTATCAACATTTTTTTCTATTTATTAATGATATAAGGAAGGCGTCAGGGAGGTGAGGTAATGAAAGATTATGAAATATCTAAAGATACTTTAGCGGTTATACCAGTTGGTGAAAAGAAAAGTAAAGTTATAGAAAAAGATTGTAGTTTCATAATAAATCATAGTCCTAATAGAGTTATGGATGATAGTTGTAAATATTATGGAAGTTCTATGGATGGTAGACAAAAAGGTACTACTAATTTAACTGGTATAAGTTATAAAGCACCAATAATAGTTCAAGAAGAAGGAAATATTATATTTTTTCCTACCAGTTCACCACGATTAAAAAAGTGTTGTTGGGTATCTTTAAATAATATAGATTCTTATTATTATGATTATGATAGAAAGACATGTGTTATTGTTTTTGATAATAATGAAAAAATAGAATTTGATATGTCATATTGTGTTTTAAATAATCAAATTTTAAAATCTCATAGATTAGAGTCTGTAATTAATAAAAGAAAGGCAAAATAATGCTAAAAATCTTTTTAAAAACTATTTTTTTATGGTATAATGTAAATAGGTATAGGAGTATTAGAATACCTATTTATTTATTATTTTGATTTAAAAGAGGGTTTTAAATGGAAATTACATCTTTGAAGTTATTTAATTTTAGAAATTTTGATACTTTAGAGTTAAATTTTTCTCCAAATAAAAATATTATCATAGGTAATAATGGAATGGGAAAGACAAATATTGTTGAAGCAATATTTGTTTTAGGCTTAACTAAGTCTTTTAGAACTAATGATGATGATATTTTAGTTAAAGAAAATAATACTTTATATAAAATAGAAGGTAATGTTAAATCTTCTTTTGTTAACAATTATAAAATTGTATATCAAGATGGTGTTAAAGTTGTAAAAATTAATAATAATAAAATAAATAAATTTAGTGATTATATTTCAAATATTAATGTTATTTTATTTAGTTTAAATGATTTGAAATTAATTAAAGATACTCCTAGTACTAGAA
>JAZLAK010000112.1:0-2020 GCA_045613165.1 Bacilli bacterium
AAGAAAAAAGAAAAAAGAAATATATTTATTTACCTTCTATTCTTTATATCATTACTATTCTTATATGGATATTATATTGAACCAAAAAACTTATCTATAAAAGAATATAAAATTGAAAATAAAGATATTCCCGACTCTTTCGACAGTCTAAAAATAATTCACTTTAGTGACGTACATTATAAAAGCACAGTAGATACTACATATTTAAAAAAAATAGTTAATTTAATAAATAAACAAAAACCTGATTTAGTAATATTTACAGGAGATTTTTTAGATAAAAGATTTAATTACTCTAATAAAGAAATAGAAGAAGCAAAAAATGAGCTAAACAAAATTGAATCTACATTAGGCAACTTCGCAGTTTCAGGAAATCATGATATTATTAATGAGCCTGAACTATTTAAAAACTTATTTAGTGAAAACTTCACTATTTTAGAAAATGAAGAAAAATTAATATATTATAAAGAAACTACTCCTATTTCTTTAGTTGGTTTTAGTGATGCTTTAGAAACTAAAGTTAACTATGAAATATTAGATAAAGAAAATAATTATTTTAGATTTATAATGTTGCATGAACCAGATGAATATGAAAAAATAAAAGAATATGATTTTGATATTTTATTTTCAGGTCATTCACACAATGGCCAAGTAAGATTGCCATTAATAGGAACAGTATATACACCAGTAGGTTCAAAAAAATACTATCAAGAATACTATAAATTAGATAATAGAGAAATATTTATATCTAATGGCATCGGTACTTCAGGACTTGACGTAAGATTCTTATCTTCACCAAGCATTAATCTTTATAGGATATATGCCTATTAAAAAAAATTCTCCTTCACTATAATAATATGAAAGGAGATTTTTTATGTATTTCAATAATGCAAATCCCAATTTTAATAATGATGATAGATTTTTTTTCCCATTTTTTCCATTTCTTTTAGGAGGATTAGCAGGTGGTGCTATAGTTGGCGCATCAAGACCTAGACCAGTATATGTTAATCCACCACAATATCCACCTTACCCACCATACAATCCATATCCACCATATAGACCATATAATTCAGGATATTATAACTATTCATCAGGTGGTTATTACTAAGTATCTATTTGATACTTTTTTATATTAAATAAAATACCAAATAATATAAAATAAGATATTAAACTACTGCCTCCATAAGATACAAACGGTAAAGTAATACCAGTTATAGGTAATAACCTTACATCCATAAACATATGTTGAATTTGTTGATATAAAAACAAACCAAACAAACCAATAACAAAAAACTTATATTTCTTTAAATTATAAATATCTTTAATCAATAAGATATCCAAATATAAAAACAAAAAAACTATAACAATACCACCAAGAAAACCAAACATAGTTAAAATATTAGCAAACATAAAATCAGTTATAGATTCTGGTATATAAATAACATAATTATAACCATTACCAATTAATCCACCATTTCCTATACCTATCAATGCATTATTAATTTGAAAGCCTTCACTACTCATAAAGTTTATAATTCTATCAGTTCTATAAAAAAAACTAGTACCAAAAATATCTATAAATAACTCACTTTGAAAAAAATATAAATAAAAATAACTAACAACAATTACACCTACCAAACTAAACAAACTAATATAATATTTCTTCTTCAAGTCCATAGAAATAAATATACTAAAATATATAACTAAATAAAATAATACAGTACCAGTATCAGGTTGCAAAAAAGTAAGAATACTAGGAATAAGTACTATAAATAAACTTTTAACAAAACCATATTTACTATGAATATATTTATCCAGACATAAAAGTATAGCAATTTTAGCAAATTCACTAGGTTGTATACCAAAACCAAAGAAATTAATCCAACTTTTACTACCATTTATAATTCTCCCAAAAAATAATACATAGATAAGCAAAAATAAAGTAAATATGGTTTTGTTAAAAGTTTATTTATAGTACTTATTCCTAGTATTCTTACTTTTTTGCAACCTGATACTGGTACTG
>JAZLAK010000113.1:0-9553 GCA_045613165.1 Bacilli bacterium
TATTGGTTTCATACCAGAAGATTGCATACCACCTAATGTACTTGGACTTAAGCCATTTGCATAAGGGTTAAACTTTTTAGGTACTACTGCTTCTCCTTCGTGTATCATTGCCAATGTATCTTCAGGCACATAATTAGTACCGACTGCTAGTCTAGGTACTTTGCCTATGTTAATACCCCACTTTTGTCCACCAACACCTGGAACCCATTTTGGTATCTTGATTTGGATTTTATTTAAACCACCTATTACAGTATTAATTGCATCTATAATTAAGTTAAGTGGAGCCTTTACTATTTCTACTAAACCATTGAAGATATTAGAAAGGACATCTTTTATTCCCTTAAATGTTTTTTCAATACCTGTTTTTACGGTATTAAATGCTTTTACTATTTTATCTATAATTCCTTTTACTAGATTATACCAAAACTCAAAGTATGTTTTAAATAAGTTTCCTACAAACTCAAATGCAGGTTTTACCATATCTATAAAAGAATTGAATGCTTTTTTTATAGCGTCCCACATTCCCACAAAGAAGTTTCTAAATGCTTCACAGTTATTCCATAAATATACAAATGCTGCTACTAAAGCAATTATTGCAGCAGTTATTGCCACTGCTGGATTTGCTAGTAATACTGCGTTAAATGCAGCTACTGCTGTTGTTATCTTTTTAATAATTAAGAACCCTGCTATTATATTAACAAAGGTTAATAAAGGAACTGCTATTGCCATTACTATATCTTTGTTTTTTGTTAACCAATTAAACATATCAGTAAGTGGTGGTATTATACTCTTAATAGCATTGAAAAATCCTTCACTCATACTACCAGCAAATACATCAAAACTTTCTTTTAAGTTTGACATAGAACCTTTATATGTTTTAGATTGTTTTTCCATTGCTTTATAATATTTTCCACCTTTATTAGATGCTTGTTGTAAAGCCTTACTTAACATATCATAAGTAACATCTAATTGTGATGCTTCTTCTCTCGTAACACCCATACTATCTGCAAGTAAACCATATATATCGATACCTGCGTATGCAAATTGTTTTATATCTAGTGCTGATGCTTTACCAACATTCTTTATTTGTTGTAAGTTTACTGCCATTCTTGATAATTCAGCATTACCACCACCACTAGCAGATATTGCATCTCCTAATGCTAGTATATCGGCTCTTGCATCTTCTGCACTTAAACCTGTTGCAAGTAATAGGCTTTCAGCTTGTGTTAAACTTGATACTTCAAATGGTGTAGCAAGTGCGTCTTTTTTGATTTGTTCTAATACTGCTTCTGCTTTTTCTGCACTACCAGTTAATGTTTCAAGTCTAGTTAAATAAGTTTCTATTTCAGCATTATAATTTATACCTGTTTTTAATATAGAAACTGCGAAAGCATCGGCAGCAGCAGTTAAACCTAAAAATGCTACTTCTCCAGTTTTTTGTAACCTTTGAAGTTTTTTCTCTTGTTCTTTTATGGCACTGTCTGCATCTTTAGTATCGCCTTTGAACTTAATTAAGACTTCTGCACTATTCATATAATCTCTCCTTTCTATAAAAATAAAAAAGTAGAAGTTTTACCCCCTACTCTAAAGGACTTATGCTGATGCTACTTCAGTTGCTTTTCCTATTAATTGCATTTCGAATGAGAACTCACTTTCATCTTCTGCTGCTCCACCTAAATCGCTTAAGTTAAGAGATACTTGTGCTTGATAAGTAGTATATTCTAATGTGCTATTATTTACACCACTTAATAAATCAAACTTAACAAGTATTCCACTGAATTGTGAAACTTCTCCATCAGCGATTAATGTATGAACTTTATCTAAGAAAGCTATATCTCCATCGTTGTTTACATCAAGTTTTAAAGTACCTGTTAATGTAACACTTGCTCCAGTAATTAGTTTTCTTTGTAAAGCATCACAGAAAACATAAAAATCTTTTTCTTCTAGTTCTGTTTCTACACCAATTTCGCTTGTAGTACAGATAGTAGTGAATGTTGGATTTTCAGTAGTTCCTGTATTAATTGCTAGGTTTTTAATAAGTTCTCTATTACTAATGTACCATTCCATAATTTTCCTCCTTTATGCTATCCTATTTACTATACATTGAAGGGTAGCCGTATAACTTACTCTACGGATATCTTCATAAGCAACAGTTCTAGGATTGTTAAATTGTTTGAACATTATTTGCCATTTTTGTGTTTCTTTATTTTTGTTTTTATCAACTGTTTCCCAATCAAAATATATATTATTTCCTATTAAATTGCCTATAATTACACTTGTTTCCTTTGCATCTTTGATATTATCGCCGTAAATGTCTATATTGTAATAATTAAATAAAGGGTTAGCATCATAGAATACTACTTTTTGTCCTGAAGTTTCTTGCACAACAATTACTTTGATATCATTATCGTTTGTTGAATATTCAGCTTTGATCTTATATCCATTTATAATAGAGTCAAGATATGCTATCAACACTAGATTTTTATTATTTATATCTGTTTCTGTCATACTATATCTCCTTCTTTGCTTTTAATACTGCATCTGCTAAGAGTAAAGCACCTTTTTCATTAAAGCAATTATAGTACCATTGTGGCTTAGTGCTTTTATTAGTCCAATTAACATTCGTCATTTTCCATACTGATGTAGCATAGTCAACTCCTGCTGTTAATCCATACTCTTTTTGACTACCAACAACTGGTTCTTTAACTTCTTCTCTTCTTAAGGTTCCTGTTCTATATGGAAAAGCATTTCTACTTTTCGTAAACTCTCTTGTAGCTATTGCTGTATTATAAACAACTTTGTCTTCAAAAAGATTTATTTGTTCTACTGGCAACCCTCTTATTATTTGTATTTCAATATCCATTATTTTACTGCTAGTATAATATTAGCAACTTTGTTCCATATCCAATTATCTTTCATATCTATTATAGAGAATGTCCTATCATTAACTATTATTTCATCGCCTTCTCTTACATCTACACTACTCTTAACTATGAAATAGCCTTTTGCTTGTGCAGTTGTATATTCGCCGAAAGCAACGCTCTCATCAACATTATAAGGACATACTTTTATGTCTACTTCTTGTTTGTCTTGGTCGTCATATACACTACTTTCATTTCTATTATTTTGAATTAAAGTAGCAGGTATTCCATTGACATTAAACATATTAATCTCCAAACGGTATATTCATACCTTTATTGTAATTAATTGGATTTCCTCTATATAGATAACCAGCATTCCCTAGCATTCTTAATGCAAGTGTACTTATATCACTTATAAGATCACTTTCCATTGCTCCTGCTTTAATTGAACCACGATTATCTAAAAAAGGTATTTCGTATTCTAACATAAATCTTAATTGTTCCATACTGGCATTTTTAATAGCCATAGGGCAAGTTGTATCGTTCCAATTTGGATTACGATATCTTACCCCTACTTGACTATATATCATTTCACAAGCCATTTCTATTTGATAATTAGAAACTTCTGTGTCATATTTTTCTTCGTATTCTTCTATTGTAAAGAATTGCATAGGTTTTCACCTACTTTCTATTAAGCTGATATTTCGTCTACTAATCTTACGATAGCTTCAGGTCTAACAACTTCTGCACCAAACATTTGGTTTCCTTCAAGAACATAGTATCCAGGATATCCTTGTGGACTATTATGTTGAACGAATGCACTGAAGAATGTATCTCCTACAACTGCGATTGGGTTGAAGAAGTATCCAATAGTTCCGTCTAATACATTGTCATTGATTTCGAATGCAGATATACCATAAGCAACTGCTATGATACCCATATCTACACCTTCGCGTCCAGACATAGTTTCATATTTAAGAACTGAAGTTAATGCTGATACATAGTTAGCATATTCAGTAGCTCCTAAACCAATTCTATAATCTCCTGTGATATCTTTATTGAATAATTTAGCTCTTAAAGAGTTAAGTAATTTGATGTAGTCATCGCTAGTAGTTGGAGCCCATTCGAACTCGTCCATAGTAGCTGCTGCTAATTTACCATATCCATAAGTATCGATTTGTTTAGCAATAGCACTGTCTTCTAGGTCAGCTGCATCTTGAATAGCGTTAGTAATATCGCTTCCAGAAACTACTAATGGTACACGGATTGAATAATCCATTGGTAATTCAGTTAAATCTACCATAGTGTGAGTATAAGTAGTTAATGCTGGTGTTAATCCACTTTGGATTTCTTTTGTTTCTCTAACATTTACTGATAGAGCATTAGTTTTTGCTATTTCGATTACTGGAGATCCAGTTTGTCTTAATTCTCCAATATAGTTAGTATTTAAAAACTTGTAGAATGTTGATTGATATAAAATGCTATCATACACTCTTTTTGCGAATGCTTGTAAATCTAAGTTTACTTCTGCGTACATAATTTAATCTCTCCTTCTCTATTTGATTACTAAATCTTTAATTCTTGAGTTTCTAGTAATCTTTATTTCTTGTTTTGTTTCGTTTGTTGAATTAAAACTAGGTTCTTCTGGTATTTTAGGTTTTTCTGGTTCGTTAGAAGTAAAACCAAATGTAGATCCATAGCGTTCTTTGATAGCAGAAAATGCTTTTACATCATCTTCTTCACTTTCATAAACACTGTTTCTTAATTTAGATACTTCTTCTAAGTCTTCCTTTCTAAATCCTAAAGAAACCATTTCAACTTTTTGTTTTAATCCTTGATTTGCATTAGTTAGTTCTGTATTTCGTGCCTCAATATCAGCATAAGACTTTTCCAACTTATTTTTTTCATCTTCAAGTGTAGTGTATTTTGATGTATATTCTTTTTCAGCTTCGTTTCTTGCTTTGTCTACTTCTTCACTTAATACATAACCTTTTCTAATGTCTTTTTCAAGTTTTTCGAAGTCAATGTCTTCGTTGGACACTTGAATATCCTTGTTTTTTAGATATTTTGAAATATCCATTATTCTTCCTCCTATTTGTCGACTATTTAGAAGTGAGTGGTGGCACTTTATAAGCACCATTGAATAGATATTTGTTTCTAATCATATATTTCCCATTAGAACTTTGGTGGCACAATGCCTTAAAAATATATCTAATATCTACTCAATGCAACCTATAAAGATTGCACTATAAGGGACAGTTTATGCTTAACGATTAATTGCAATAACTTGTTTACGCAATTCCTCGGTAGGCAACTCATTTTGTAGTTCTTTTATTGAACTATTTATTTTGTTGCGTTGTTGATTTAATCTATCAACTTCATCTTGGTTTCCTAATTCTTTTTGTATTCTTATATCACTTAATATTTCTTCTTTTCTAAGAGTTAAAGCATTTACCTGTTGTCTTATATCATATTCTCTTTCTATTTGTTCTCTATTTATTGTGCTATCAAGAACTAAATTAGGATTGTAAAAAGTTAGTTCACATTTACAGTTTGGGTGTAATAGTTCTTCAGCTCCATCATCTGCTGTTCCTAATAATCTCATACATTGTTCTTTACTCATTGCTATGTTTTGATGTTCGGCACAATGAATGCAACTAAAGTTATGACTTGGTATATAGTAATATCCTATATCCATATCATCTCCATCATTTAATGTTTGCACCCACCCATTTCTTGTAAGTGTTGTATTATATACCATAGAATTATAAGTGCTAGGCTTAACGAACCTTACTACTTCATTTTGTGCATTTCGATAAGCCTTGACATCACTTGTATATTTTGGTACTAACTTTTTCAAATATTCGTCTTTGTTTGTTTTATAACCTAGACTTTCTATTCTTAATATGTATTCTTTTTCTTTTACTTTTGTAAACAACTTATTTGTTTTAGGAATAACTGCTAATGCTGCTAGTCCTGCTATTGTTGTTTTTGTTTTGTCTAATTTTTTATTTGTATTTTTTTCGTGTAAATAAGCCTGATATTCGAAGATTTGTTCTTCTAGGTATGCCATATCATTTATACCCCATAAAGCCTCTAATTCAGCTTTAAAATACTCGACAGAACGGTCTTCTTGTAAACACCTAAAAAATAATTCTTTAGATTTGTTTTGTAATTTTGCATATTTCAAGTTTACCTTAAATACACTATCAGCAATACTAAACTTCTTCATATACTAATTTTATATCATCTTTCTCTTTATTATATGCTTTTGTTAAATCTTCTGCTGTTGTTTTTTCATCTATTAATTTATTTAAAATAGGTGTTGTTATTTTGGCTCTTGTTTCATAAGGTATGCTCATTACACCTTGTATAGCTCTTAATGTTGCTATTTTCTTTTGGTCATCTACTTTTTCATTATCTCCATAATCCCATACTAGATCACTTGGTATTCTACTATCATCTTCAACACCAATTAATTCTTGTAATTTGATTATGTTTTCTAATAAATGATTTACTTGTGGTTCTAGTTGTTTCTTTATTGCTTCTATTGTCATTTCACTTAAGTTCATTGATAAGTCTACACTTGCAACATTTTGATAATTGTCTTTTTCATATCCAAATGAAGCAGGGCTTAAATTAGCCATTTGAATTATTTGATAATCACAAAACTTAAATGTATTTATGTAATCATTTACTCTTAAACTTCCTTGTAAATATTCAAATACTGAATGTTCTTTATCTCCAGGAAGTAAAGTAAAGAAATCTTGCATACCGTTTACACTTAATGTTTTAACATCGTATGTGTTTGTCATTGGTTGCCATTTATTATAAACATCGCCACTTTGGAAGTGCTGTGTAGTAGCTATTCTTGTTTTTGTCTTTTCTACTTCTTCGCATAGTGTGTTGTAAACTTCCATTTCTTCATTTAAGAACTTGATACTGTCTTTAAAGAACTCTTGCCCACTATCTATATTTATTAATACTTCGTATGGTAGTTCATAAACTCTTGCATAATCAGTGTCAAACTCTTTATTAAATTGTTCTATTGATATTTCAAACCATTTATTACTATCTTTATCTTTTCTTAATGCTGTTAATGTTAATGTAGTATTACCATTTTTCATTTCTATATGTCTTTTTAATTGATAGTCATAGTTTGGTGCTTCTGTTATATCTTGTATTAAATCACAGCTATATACTTTGTCATATTTTTGTACTAGGTTGTGTATATCACATCTTTTTATACATTCAAGATATACTTTATTGTCGAACTTATGTATGTATATAAAACTTTCTTTTTCATATACTGCTAGTTCTAATGCTTCGCCTAATGCTGGCATTATCCAATTAATATTAAGTCCTTCTGTTTGTGTCATTAGATCACTACCAAATAATTGGTTTCTAATGTATGTTCCTATCTTTTTAGCAGATGGAGCTAATACATATCTATCCTCGTCTTTAATATTTGGTTTTCCATTTGTTGTTCCTGGACTTATAACTTTTACCTTAACATTTATATAAGGTGCTTGTAATGGATTAAAATGTCTTAATTTACCTAACATAGTATTCCTCCTATACTTCTACACCTTGTTCCATAATAACTTCCCAATATGTATGGCATTTTTTCTCATCATTCTTAATTATTTTATACGGCCTTACTATTATGCCTACTTTGTTATTCCCAAATAATTGCTTTTTAAACCATACTGTTATAGGATAACTATTTTCTTTTGGTGCAGTATTTTTATCAATTTTAATCGTTTTAATATGTATTCCATTATAATATAAATACATTTTCCATTTTTCTTTCATCTAAACCTCCAACAAAAAAAGCACAGGTTCTTCCCTATGCTTCCATTTGCACCTAATAAGGTCAAATACACTGCACTTCTATAATATTAATATAGCACAGTTTTAATAATATGTCAATTCTTTTTTTTATTTTCTACAAAAACATAATGATCTTTGTATAATCTATAAGTTTCACTTTCTCTACAATTTTTGCAAGGTACTGTTATTTCAAGTGGTCTTTCTAGGACTACACCGTATTTACCCAATAATTCTATTATTTCATCATAATTTATTTCGCATAAGAAACGCTTTGTTTTTTTACATTTTATTTGCATATATCCTCCTAAACTATTGGACATCTTCCTGTTAAGCTAAACTCCATTATTATGTATCTTGTTCCATCTACATAGTGGTCGAAGTCTTTTACATAACAGTTTGTACCTTCTTTTTCACTTTTTAATTTGTCATAGTGATAACTTTCTAATTCTTCTAAACCTATATCGTGTCCTGCATATACAGGTTCGCCATTTATAAAATATCTTATACTTGGCATTTCTACTATCTTCAAAATACCTTTATAAAATAATGATTGCATTAATTGAACTGATTTATCTACTGTCATATTATTCTTTTTGGCTAGTTCGTGTCTTATTCCATCTACTTCTAGTCTATTACTAAAGTGTGATGCTTCACTATCTATAACTAATGTATTTACTGGTATATGTGGATACTTTGTCTGTAAATAAGTTATAAATGTTTTTAACTGATTACTATAATATTCAGTAGTAGGTGTATCTCCTTCAGTTTTTGGATCGTGGTAGTATTTATCTATTAAGATAAGTTCCCATCTTGTTGTCTTTTGATTTTGTGCTAATGCTATTGCACTAAATGTTGTAGCATTTACAGAACCATAGTCGCAACCTATACCAATTTCTCTTACTAAATAATCTTGTAATTCTTCATAAGGTATTTTTGGTATATTGTTAAATACTTTACCTTCTGCTACTACCCATTTATTAAATACTTTTTGTTCTCTTAAACTTCCTATTGGGAATGCTTGAACTGCTGCTTTTATTTTTTCTTCTGTATTTAATACTGGATTGTCATACGGATAAAATATATATTGTTTCCAATCTCTACCATCTATGTATGCTTTTTTATAAGGGTGGTTTTGACTTCCTTCTACATTGAAACTATCTATTCTTTTATAGTAAGGGTGTCCTGAATATGACATCATACGCCCAGGTATTTCATCGAAACTATCTCTTAAATTACCAGAAGTATATATTCTAGCTGCTTCATCTACCCATACAAATATTAACGGCTTACCAAGTATTTTATTAAATGATAAATTAGTATTAAATCCAAAGAAGTAAAACTTTATACCATATATTTCTAAATACTTGTCTTGTTGTCCATATTTCAATACAAAGTCTTTTCCATTTTTAAACTTGTATTCTTTTTCTAATATGTTTACTAAATTATCTACTATATTTGACTTTATTGTATCAGTAGTCCAACCTATTATAGCTCCATTATATTCTCTTGATACATAATCAGGTTGTTTGCGTTGTTCTTTTTCATAATCTCTTAAGTTTGACGCATATTGTATTAATGCTCCACATATATCGTATGTTTTACCACTTTGTGTTGAACCTAGCACACTTATGTTTGGTATATTGGGACTTGTTATGTCTTTATATAGTTGTATCTGTTTCTTTGATAGTATCATCAGTTGCTTTTTGTTTTTTATTTATCTTGCTTATCTTCTTAGTTGTTTTACCTTGGCAACCATTTGACTTTATATCTTCTAGTATTAATTCATCTTTTTCAAGTTGTAATTTTTCTTTTTCTGATACTATCCTACCATTGCTATTTTTTATTATGTAGTTTTTACC
>JAZLAK010000114.1:0-16429 GCA_045613165.1 Bacilli bacterium
ACTCTAAATATAGCTTCAATTATAGTTATTTTAAAGTTCAAAAAATCATATAATATTTTTTTGAAACCAGTATAAGTATTTTCTTTTTCTTTACTAAAATATGTTGTATATAAGAATATACCTCCTATTACTGCTAGTAATAAACTTATAATAGTCCATACTTCCCCTAATGAAAATGATGTTGCAGTATTTGAAATTGTATTTGTTATTCCACTATTAATATCGTATTGTGGCATTATTTATCACACCTTTCATTTTAAAATATAGCATTTGAGTATGAATTTTTCAAGAAATTATATTTTTTCATGTAAAGTATTATTTATACTCTTTATAAATATCTTCCATAAGTTTGTTTTTTATAACATTTAATATATATTCAATAATATCAATTGATATCTCTCTTTGGTTTTTATTTGTAGTATCAAATAATTTAAAAGTAATATCATGTTCTTCTGCTAGTTTTTTCATATTCATTAGAGAATGATTATATTCATTAATATTGTCTTCGTTTAAGAAATTTCTCTTTTCTAAAGATAAATTTGCATTATAATCACGTTGTAATGCTGTTAAACTATCAGTATAAGTAGATATTATTATATCTATTTTTTCTTTAATTAAAGGTATATATGTATTTTTATAATCTTCATACTCTTTCTTACTCATACCATTTTTTAATACTAATCTGTCAACCCATATCAATCTATCAAATAAAGATCTATCTATAATAATTATATCCGGTTGATTATTTAATGATTCGTCCAATTGATTTAAAACATGTTTTGGAATTTCTGTATTAACAATATTTTTATATTTATTTTTTAACTCTGGATATATTTCTTTTTTATATTTTTCTGATGTTGTAAATTCTTCTAACACTTCTACTACAAAACCTTGTTTCTTAAAAAAATCTTTTAAATTATTTATTAAGCTTGTTTTTCCTGTTCTAGGTGTACCAGTGAATTCTATTACAATTGGTTTTGTGTTTGATAATACTCTTTTTAATTTATATATTTCTTCTTTCTTATAATGAATTTGTTTTAGTTTATTATATTCATCAATATTATCTTTGAATATTTTTTCTTTTATGTATTTATCTTTAGTATCATTATAAAATATGTACTCTATTAATTCTTTTAATTTGATAAATATTGGTAAATTTTCGTTTTCATTATATATTAAGCTGTTATATATTTCTTCATAGTACCATTTTTGAGAAATAAAACCTCTTTTAAATGCAGAAAAATCATATTTACCTTTAATCTCAGATAGAATTCTTAAATCTTCTAAATTACTTATTTTATCAGCACATATAATTGCTTTGTGTCTTAAGTCTAATTTTTTTGTATTATCAATTGTATGTTGTTTTCTTTCTTCCCACGATAAACTTTTGTCAGGTTCACTTGCACCATATACTAAAGATGCAATATCTTCTCCAAAATATTCTTTTATATCATCAATTGTATATTTTGTATCCTCTACTACATCATGTAAATATCCTGCTGCTATGACATTTTCATCAAAATCATTTTCTATTAAAATATTTCCTACATTTATCGGATGAATTACCATTGGTTTTTCAGGATCACTTTTTCTAACTTGACCTTTGTGTGCCTTTATAGCAAATTCTTTAGCCTCTTTTAATACGTCCATATCTTCACCACTTTCTTTTATTTATTATATCATGTTTTATATTTTTATATGTGATTTGTATAAAAAATAGTTTCATTTTAAGAAACTATTTTGTTATTAGTAATTGTTGACCTATAGTTAAAGAATTATCTATTAAATTGTTTATTTCTTTTAGTTCATTTACTGTTAAGTTATTATCTTTGGCTATGCTCCATAGAGTATCACCTTTTTTTACTGTATATACTGAATCTAAAGTGCCAGGTATTTTTAATAGTTGGCCTACTGATAATGTATTATTAGTTAAGTTATTCAATGATTTTATTTCATCTACTGTTGTATTATATTTATTCGCTAGAAAATATAATGTATCTCCTGCTTTAACTGTATAGTAATCGTAATCTTCTGTAACTATGTCACTAGTATTTTCTCTTATTTTTAATGTTTGTCCTATAGATAGGATATTTGAAGATAAGTTATTTAACTCTTTTAATTCATTTACAGTTAAGTTATATTTCGAAGCAATTGAGTATAATGTGTCTCCTGATTTAACTGTATATGTATTTATAGTACTTTCTTCAGTAGTACCTGGTAATTTTAATACTTGGCCTATTGATAAATTATTTGTTGTTAAGTTGTTTAAAGATTTTAATTCACTTACTGTTGTACCATATTTGTTTGCAATAGAATATAATGATTCTCCTTTTGAAACTGTATGTGTATTTGGTTGTTCTATACTTGTTCCAGGTATTTTAAGGACTTGTCCCAATGATAATGTATTAGATGTTAAATTGTTTGTAGTTTTTAATTCATCTACTGTAATATCATATTTTTTAGCAATTGAATATAATGTATCTCCAGATTTAACAGTGTATGTATTTGAATATAGTGGAGATTCTTCTTCTATTTCTTCTGTTGGTAATTTTAATTGTTGTCCTATAGATAAAGTGTTGGATGTAAGATTATTTATTTCTTTTATTTTGTTAACAGTAGTGTTATTAGCATTTGCTATACTCCATAATGAATCTCCTTTTTTTACAGTATAATAACCTTTCTTTTCATATGGTATATTTTTATAATCTAATACTGCTTCTACCACTGCATCTGCATAGTCTTTATAATTAGCTTTTAATCTAGTTGCATCACTTGCATTATCTAGAAAACCATACTCTACTATAACTGTTTCTGCATTAGGAGTATTTCTTAACATATAATAATAATCTTTAGATGTATCACTAGGTAAACGTCTTTGATAATATTTTCTTATAGTTTGTCCTTTTTCTGATATGTTATTAAGTATTTTACTTGCAAAAGTATCTTTATCACGAAGGGCATAGATTACTTCAGCACCTTCGCCACCTCCTGCATTTATGTGATTAGATATAATTATTACATTTTCTCCGTTACCATATTTGGATAAGGCTACTCCAGGTCTATTATCACTTGTTAAAGTTGTATCACTATTTCTAGTTAATTCAACAGGTATACCTAATTCTCTAAACCTATCATACATATATCTACTAATATTTAAAGTTAAATCTTTTTCTATTATACCATTACCAGTTGCTCCAGAATCTTCTCCTCCATGTGCTAGATACCTTTATACACGGAACATAATTAGGAAAGCGCTTAATACAAAAAATAACCTTAAATCAGGTTATTTTATTTTTTTAGAAAATCAATATTCATAAATTTCCATCTCAAGTATTTTTTATATAATTTGTTATCAATTACTAGTGTTTAAAATGTAATATTTTTTTATTATTAGTTAAATTCATTAAATTGATAATATATGTATTTCCTTTATATTCTATTATTTGTAATAAAACTTTATCACCTATATTGCATATTCTATCCATCCAATCAACTTCAAAAATCAATGAAGTGTCTTTAAACTCTAAACATCTTCTATTTGAACTATTATCACAAAGTTCTGGCGAAGAATTATAAATATATTTATTTGTAATTTCTGTTTCTATTATTTTATAATTTTTACAATGTATAGAGGTTTTTATTGTTTTTTTTAATCCACTTGAAATATTCATTAAAGAATAGATTGCAATAGTAGTTAAAATTGTTAATATTCTTGTTAATAATTCTTTTTGAATAAAAATAACAATTATTAGTATTACGATTAAAATAGTTAATATAATTTTTTTATTTTTAAAATATTTATTTAATATTTTTTTATTCATTTCTTCTATATCTAATTCATTCCACATACTTGAATCTCCTTAAATTTATTTATTAATAAACTTTTTTTACAATTCCTGTACCCAAAATTCTTCCGCCACTTCTTATAGAAAATTCACTTCCTATTTCCATCGCAAAACCTTTTTCCATTTCAATAGTTATAAATAAATTATCTCCTGGATTAATAGCTTGTATTTGCTCTGTAAATTCAAAACTACCATTCACATCAGCGGTTCTAAAATATATTTGTGCAGTATTTTCTTCCGGCGTTATGGACCATTTTAGTTTGTTTCCCTCCTCTAAAGGAATCATAGTTATTTCAGCATCAAATTTTTTATATGATTTGATTGAATCTATTTTTGCTAATACTTGCCCACGTTCAATTTGGTCTCTAAGTATATCCTTTAAAACAATCCCGACATTATCTCCTGCTACAGCTTCTTCTTTTTCTTCTCTAAATTCTTCTATTCCAATGACTTCTGATGACAAAATTTCTTCATTTAATCCTACTATTTGAACTTTATCTCCTATTTTTACCTTACCTCTGTCTACCTTTCCTGTAACAACAGTTCCTCTACCAGTGATAGTGAAAACATCTTCTATACTAAATAAAAACGCAGCATCTTCATTAGTTGAATTATTTTGTTGCTCATTCTCACCAATATTATTATTTTCGTTTTCTGAATTATTAGGAATTTCATTATTATTTATTTCTTTTTTATCTTGATTAATAAATATAAATGCCCCTGCAACTATGACAATTGCTATTATAATCAGAACTATAATTAAAACTTTGTTGTTCTTTTTTTGCGGTTGTTCAGTTTGCATGTATCCTGTATTTATTTGTGATGGTTGTACTTGTTGCATTGGTTGTTGAATGCTTTGCATTTGTGGTTGTACTACTTGTTGCATAGGTTGTTGAACATTTTGTATTTGCGATTGTACAGGTTGTTGCATTGGTTGTTGAATATTTTGAGCTTGAGATTGTACTGCTTGTTGCATAGGTTGTTGAACATTTTGTATTTGTGATTGTTCAGTTTGTTGAACAGATTGTTGCAAATTATTATTTTGATTTGCATAGACAGGTTGTCCTGTTTGTGGATCATAACCTATTATATTATTATTTTGTTCCATTTTTTTTACATCTCCTTATATTATTCAGTAGATTTAACTATTCCAACACCTACTAATTTATTACCTTCTAAAATTTGAAAATAGTCACCTTTTTTTAATGACATTTCATTTTCTAAAGTTATAGTCACATCTAAATTGTCTCCCGGCATAACCATTTCTACACCTGCAGGCAATGTTATAGTTGCATTTTCTTTTGTTGATGATATAGAAAATTGTGCATTATAATTATCTTGAAAAGGTGCAGTTCTTCCATCTTCATCTCTTGTTAAAATATAAACAGTAGCATCAAATTTTGTATATGAATTAGATGATTCATTAGAAATTCTTTTTGTAAACCACTTATCCATTGAATTAATTAATTCCTTGATACTTGTTTCACCTTTCTTATCTCCTTCAATAGCTTTTAATGCAGACCCTTTGATAATTGGAGTATTTTCACTATCAAATCCATATTCACCAATTAATTCTTTTATTTCTGTTTCGACTAATGATATTAATTCTTCATCATCTACCATATCAATTTTACTAATATAAACTACTATTTTATTTACCCCTGCTTTTTGAAGTAACATAAGATGTTCTCTAGTTTGAGGCATTGGCCCATCTGCAGCTGAAACAACTAAGATAGCACCATCCAATTTTATCGCACCAGAAATTATTGATCTAATATAATCAACATGTCCAGGCATATCGTAATGAAAATAATTATTTTTGGATGTTTTATACTCCACTAATGTTTCATTATATGTAACTCCGTTTTTATTAACTTCTGGCGCGTTACTTATTTCATCTGCTGTTTTATATGTTCCATAGAATTTTGTAATTGCAGACGTTAAAGTAGATTTCCCGTGATCATAATGACCAACTGTTGATATTATTAAATCTTGCTTTTCACCAGTGTATTCTTCTTCAATTAAATCATTAGAAGAATCTGAATTATTTTGTTGTTCGTTCTCACCCATGTTATTATTTTCTATTTCAGAATTATTAGAAATTTCATTATTACCAGTTTCTTTTTCATCTCGATTTATAAATAAAAATATTCCTGCAATTATAGCAATTATCGCTATAATTCCAAATATAATTAAAGTCTTGTTACTCTTTTTTTGCGGTTGCTCATTTGATGTATGATTTGTATTCATCTGAGATTGTATTGGTTGTTGAATACTTTGCATTTGTGGTTGTACAGGTTGTTGCATTGGTTGTTGAACATTTTGCATTTGTGGTTGTACTGTTTGCTGTAAATTACTATTTTGATTATCATAAATAGGTTGTCCTGTTTGTGGATCATAACCTATTATGTTTTTATTTTGATTATCATAAATAGGTTGCCCTGTTTGTGGATCATAACCTATTATATTATTCTGTTCCATTATTTATATCCTTTCTACTATCAAATACTTACTTTCATTGTTGAAGGAGTATCCCATAATTTTAATTTATTTAAATAATACCTATCTCCTTTTTTCCAACTTATTTTTATAGTATAATTCATTTCTATTCTATATTGTTTTGCAACCCCCAATGCATGTAGTTTATACATTTCTGCATCACTTACTAAACCTCCAAAACCACCATTCATTATTGTTCCTTCTTTTTTCCAATCATAAAAATCCAAAATATTGTATTTTAAAGTCATCTCATAAATTCCATTGTTGTTTTTTGCTGTTCCTACCATAGTTGCTCTAGTAGAACCAACTGCATACCACCATCCTAAATCTGCCAAATCATCCAAATGAGTTGAAAAATCAGTACCTGTTAATTCTACATTAGAAGCGAAAGTAAGATTTTTTCCATTTTTTACTGTTTCTTCAATTACAGCTATCAATGAATTTGTATTTTTTGCAAAATTTTCTTTTCCTCTATAAGTATTTAATAAACCTTTATCATTATTGAAATTTAATTTCTTTCCTGTATTTCCTAAAAAATGTTCTAAAGCTTTAGCTGCAGGCATGCTTCCAAACATATTTATCATTGTTTCAGCTCTTGATTTACTAGAACCATAATCCCCTTTTTCAGTATTATAAGCATTATTACTTTGTTTTTCTAAATCATCTTCTATAGGTGTGCTAGGTTTATGATTTATGTTATTAACTACTGAAAATTTTTCATCAAATTTCTTTTGTGGTGAAGCATCTTCTTTATCACTTACTCCATCACCGTCTGTATCCTTTTTTAAAGGATCAGATAAATACTTAATGTATATTTTATCATCTAATATAGCTACTTCCACTTCATCGCCATTTATTAAACCATCTTTATCATAATCCGCATTTTTTTGGATTTCTTCATATGATATTCCCTCAAAAGGATTAATTCCTGAAGATGTTTTTAATTCACCATTACAAATTGCTTTAGTAACATAATCGCTAATACCATCAGAATTACTATCAGTTCTATAATCTGTTGTTTCTGATAAAATACCAGAATAGTTATTATATAGTTCATCTGCTTTTTCAGCATAATAATATTTTCCATTTGTATTGCTAGCAATATCTCTTAATGAATCAGCATCTACATTAGAACCTAATCCTATTGATAATATTGTTATATTTTTATTCTTTGCCATTTTATAAATTTCATCATAACTATATGAAACTTCTGTATCAGCTCCGTCTGTTAAAAATATTATATATCTTTTAGCGTCATTATTATCATTAAACATATTTATAGCAGTATATAAACCTATTGACCCATTTGTTCCAGAATCAGAATTATGACCATTATCATTTGAAATATTAAATACGTCTGTTATAAGAACTTTTTTTTCACTTGAAGATTTAGCAAATCCTCCTTTAATAACAGAAGCACTTTTTTTAAATAAAACAACACCGGCTCTATCATTTTCTTTTAATGAAGATATAAAATTACTCATTATTTGCTTTCTTGAATCATTTGGATCGTTTTCATCCATACTCATTGATATATCTATAACAAATACTACATCTAAATCAGTATAACTTGATTCAATAAGTTCTTCACTATTTTCACTTAATATAGTATCATGAGAAGTTTTATCTATTAATACATAAGTTGAAAAATGATTTACTTTAGTTGTTGCTTTACCATCAATAATAGATGTTTCTAATTCTTCTAAAAATTGTGTTTCTTCATTAAAATAATATATAGTAGGATTTTTATCTGTAATATCAATATCAGATAAATCAAAAATAATTTCTGCTTCTATTTCTTTTTTATCTGTATAAAAATCATAAGCATCCATAATATATCCAACCATATCTTCGCCAAAGTTTAAATTATTGTTTTTTGTTATGGTTATTGAATTATAAATATCTGAATCTGCTTTATCAAATTTCACAGATACTTTATTATCTTCTGAAGAATAAGTAATGTCTATTGTATCATTCTTTTCTAATGGATTTGTTTTTAAATTGTTTATTTCATCATAATCACTAAATCCATCTTCATCAGTATCATTATTATTTGGATTAGTTTTATAAATATTTATTTCATCATTATCATTTATTCCATCACTATCAGTATCAGAGTTTAATGAATTAGTTTTATTTTCTGCTTCTAATTTATTAGTTAATCCATCTTCGTCTAAATCTTGCTCACTGTCACTAATTCCATCACCATCTGAATCTTTTTCAAGAGGATTTGTAAATGTATAATATATTTCTTGATAATCTGTCAAACCATCTTCATCAGTATCACTCTTTTGAGTATCTGTAGAAAAGATAATTTCTTCATAGTTTTTTAATCCATCTTCATCATCGTCTTTCGAATTTACCAAACCATTATTCTCATTATTATAATTATTTATAATAAAACATTCATTAATCTTTTCGTTATTTTCTAATAAAACATTAAAACAAATATCATTACTTCCACTAATAAGACCAAATTTTTCTATTTTCCAATTTTTATTATTATCAAGCTTCTGGTTTACTATTTCATAATTACCACTTTTAATTACTACATTTACTTCTTTAAGTTTTTTATTACTAATTATTTTTCCTTCTAAATAATCAATTTTATTGTATATATTATAAATTTTATTTTCAATACTTACTATTTCTAATTTATCATCATTAATAATTATAGAATTTTTTCTGTTTAGTGATATAAAAAAGAAAAACATAACAGATAATAAACATATTAACAAAAGGATAATTAAAATTATAATTAAAGTTTTTTTATTTCTTGACTGTATATTCGTATTCTCCATCATACCACCACATTCCTATTTTTATTCCATTTACTTTGCTACTACTATCAAATTCTAATACATAATAAGGATTATTTATTTTTCCTTTATCATAAAATGACCAAACATATTCTTTATCATTCATATAAAATTTTCCATCTGGTTTTCCCAATTTCTTTTCAATTTCTTCGTAAGGCGTTCCAAAAGTTATAAAATCTGCAATTAGTAAATTTTCAATATTATCATAAAAATTAATTTTTACTACTTTACTTTCAGAATAAGAACAATTCTTTTTTAATGCACAGTGCATTGCTGCGTACATCATTGCTTTATTGTCCTTGTAAAAAGAATGTGGTATAAAACCATCAGGAACAATTATGTCAGACTTATTATAATAATTATCTTTATAAGTATATCCTTTTCCTTCATAATAAGAAGCCAATTCCCCAATATAAAATAACTCATTATTAATTTTATAAGTATAATGAATGTTTTGCTTATATTTATATGTATTTATAATATTGTAGATAATAATGCTACTTATAAAAATTAAAAATATAGAACTAATTAAAATAGATTGTTTTTTATGTTTTATAATATATTCTTTTATTAAATTTATAAACTTTTTAATTTTTTGAATTAGTGGTATAAGTGGATTATTTTTTGTTAATTGTTCTGTAAATGTCATGTTAGATTGTCCAAGATTATTTTGATTAACTTTTAAAATTCCGATATTAGTTCCACAACTAGGACAAAAAGATTCATTACCATTCATCTTGCTACCACAATTAGGACAATACATTTTACCCCTCCTTATCTAAAAAAACAACTAAGAAAAATCCTAGTTGTAAATTATTCTTCTTCAACAATTTCAAATTCTAATTTATCTAATGTATCAATAATAGTTTTAAATTCTTCTCCATCAATTATACATTCTGTATTTGGATTACAAGATGCAGTTATTTTAAAATAATTATCTCTATCAATATCCATAAAATATGTATATTGAACTTCATTCCATGATTCAGTCATTATTACAACAGATTTTTTATCACTAATTTTTTTTACTGTTGGTGTTCCTGATACATATGTAAGTTCATCTTCATCTTTTGAAAATTCTAAAGCCATTTCATGCATGGTTTTAGTTGAATTTAACAACTTTTTATATTCTTCTTCGTCTCCATCATAATCAAATATAGATATTTGTTCATCTTTAGAAGAAACTATACCAGATTTTAAATTTCCCCAATATAATCCATTATACGTTTTGTCTTTATTAGATTCATTATTATAATCTTTAATATTAATACCATAATAATCTTCAAATACAGTAATATAATCATTTACTTTGTAAACATTATATTTATCAAATTCATTAGTGATCGAATTAGATAATTCTAATTCTTGATTAGTTTCACCTAATTTAAATGTATGTTTCCCACTTTTAATAAGTTTAATTTTATAAGAACTATTAAACATATTTCCTATTGTTCCATTTTTTCCACCTTTAGATAAAAATAGAATTATTATAACTACAGCAATAACAATAATTAATATAATTGGAATAATAATTTTGTTTTTACTATTTTTCTTTATATCATTATTATTTATTGTGGCATTCATATTTGGGTTCGAAGATTGTATAGGTTGTTGCAATGGTTGTTGTACATTTTGTACTTGAGTTTGTGGCTGTACAACTTGTTGTTGCATTGGTTGAGAATTTATTTGTTGTGTTTGTGGTTGAACACCTTGTTGTTGAGTAAAAGTTTGAAAATTTTGCGAGTTATTTATTTGTTCTATTTTATTTCCACAATTAGCACAAAAGACAGTTCCTTCCACATTATTCGCACCACATTTATTACAAATCATTTAATTCACCTACTTATCCAAACATATCTAAAATGTTATTTAATTCACTAGATACAGAACTAACAAACATTTTTGTATATAAATAATATAATCCTATTCCAAGAATAGACATACATATTAAATTAAAATAGAATTTAGTGTTACCATCCACTAATACTTCATTATTCATTCCTTCATATATTAATAATATAGAATAAACAGCTCCAATAATAGTTATTGGCATTGAAAGTTTAATCCATATCATTCCTAATAAAGGTGATAATATTAAAGAACAAATTAACATCGGAACAACAGATAATACTGAAATACCCAGTAATCTTGAAAAATTTGGTTGTTTTTTTATTATCAAACTAGCAATATAATATACTGCTGCTATTGCTAAAATAATTCCTAAATATATTAAGAAATTTTTTCCTATTATTTCTATATATTTTAACTCTTTTAAATTTGACCATACCCATTTTGTAGATGTATCTGTAGACAGCCAACCATAATCTTTAACTCTTACAGCATTCCACATTGTAGTAAATAAATTTATTATTGTAGCAATTCCAGAAACTAACAAAGAAAGAATTGCAGAATTCTTAAAGCTACTAAATTTATTTAGTTCTTCCTTAAATGTAGTAAAAGGTTTTAATATCACAGCTAACATCAATATAAAATAACCCATAAAACTTATTTTGGTATTTGTTTGAACATTATTTGTATTTGGAACAGTTTGTTGCATTGGTTGTTGTGCATTTTGCATTTGTGATTGTATTGGTTGTTGCATTGGTTGCTGTACATTTTGTGTTTGAGTTTGAAAAGTTTGTTGCATTGGTTGTTCCACAGTTTGCATTTGTGGTTGTACAGTTTGTTGCATTGGTTGTTGATTTTGCATAGGAACTTCTACATTATTTGTTAATGTAGACCCTAAACTTTGACCGCATTTAATACAAAATTTAGAATTTTCATTATTTAAAGTTCCACAATTATTACAATTCATATCATTTTCCTCCTTTATTTATTGTATCGTTAATAATACTAGCCATAGGATTTTGGTCAATTATTTGATTTAATACTTTAGCGCCTACATTTTGCGTTCCTATTGTTGTATTATTAGCTCCTTCTATATGAGAATTAGATAATCCCTTTCTAGATTTTATGAAATTATCTACACTCCTTACATTAGATATTGTTTTTTTCGTTTCTAATTCATATTTATGTCTAGCATCAGAATTTCTATATCTAAAAAATATTGCAAAAAAGAATATTAAACCAGCAAAAAGGAAAACCCAATTATAATCAAATTCAATAAATAGCATTGCAAAAATACCTAATATTTCAATTAATATTGAAATACCAACTAATTTTGGCATATGAATTGGTACACTTCCCATTGTTTCTTTAGTTCTCGCATTAACTGCAACATAATGTAAAAGTTTTTGTTCACCTTTTACTTGTTGATAACTATATAACCAAACAGGTAAATATGCAGATTTCCATTGTTGACCTTTAATTGTCAATTGTTCAGATGTCCAAGCAACACCTCTATCATATTGTGCTAAAGTATCATTCGCAGCAAATTTAGCAATGTCTTTTGATTGAGTTTCAACTAAAGGTTTCAATTGTTCTACATTTGTATCCCTTTTTTCTGATGTATATCCCTTAAGATAATTGGCATTCCATTTAACTGCATTTTCTATATCAAATGGCATTATAGCATTAATAACATTCGTAGTTTTATCAGAAGCATTTTTATTCAATTTATCAGAACTAGATTCAACAGTTAAGCCTTCTATAACAACATCAAATTCTCTTTCTATTACATATAAATCAGCATCATAATAAGCTCGTCTACTATCTCCACTTCCTCTATAATACATTTTAGTTTGATGTTCTCCTTGTCCTGATAAATTACTATGTGCATTTACATCAACTATCATATAAGGGAAATAAACACCCATAATATTATTAGTAGTGAATTCTTCTTTAAATTTAGGATGAGCAAAAAATTTTCTTTTTCCTACAAATTTTTCAATTTCAATTTTTGCATTTTCTTTACTTAAATTAAAAGGTAGAACTACATCTGGAACACTTCCATTCGGAACTTGTTGATTAACTGATAATGTATTTCTACACCAGTGACATCTTGCCTGTGTAGATTCTGAAGTATCAATTACAACTTCTGAACCACAACTACTACATTTAAAGGTTAAAATTTCGTTAGTATCCGCAATAATATCTTGCGCACCAGATGCCATTATTTCGCCTTGTAATTGATTTATATCAGTTTGAAACCCACTAACTTTTTCTGGTTCAAATTCATGACGACAAAAATTACATCTTAAATGTCCATTATTGGTGTTTATTGAAATATCAGTTGCCCCACATTTTGGACATTTATTTTGTCCATCTAATGCACCTACATCTGTTTGGACAATTGTAGGTGCATTAGATTGAACAGTATTGTTCGTAGAATTTATATTTGTTATACTACTATCTTGCATTTTTATAATCCTAATAATTTAGCTTTTAATGCATCATAATCTTCTTGAGTTATTGCACCAGCATCTAAAAGTTTTTTCATTTCTAATAATTTAGTTGTTGGGTCTTCAGTTGGTGCAGTAGTTGGCGCAGCAGGTGCGGGCATTTCAACTGATTGTTGAACAGGTTGTTGAACAGGTTGTTGCATTGGTTGTTGAGCAAATGCAGGTTGATAAGATGATGGGGTTGGTTGTTGTTGCATACCTCCAACCATTCCATTTGCAGCTTGCATTCCCATTCCCATAAATGCCATACCAGTTCCTCCACCATTTTCACCGGCAGCTTGCATTCCACGTGCAGCAGCTTGTTGCATAAATGCATTACCTCTTGCTCCAGATAAAGCATCAGCTTTTTTAACATCTTTCATTAATTCTTTTGTATCTTCATCATATTCAATTGCTAATATTGCAGTTTTAACAATTTCTAAACCTCTAGTTGATTTCCATTGATATGCATCTTCAACAGCTTTTGCCATTGCTTGTGCAAATCCTATTTGATCTCCTTGAATTTTAGATATACGATTACCTTTGCTAGGATCATTAGTATAATTTGAAAACGCAGCAGATAAAGTACCAACTACTTCTGCAAATAATTGTTCACCAGCTGCATTATCCATATCTGCAAAATCAAATGTAGGCGCTCCTGGTTGTAAATATTGTGTTGGAACAAAATTTTTAACAAATAGTAAAGGGTCAACAATTTTTAATGTGTAAGTTCCTCTTGTAATTGCTCCAACTTGTGTTCCAAAATATGCATCATCCCAATAAATTTCTGATTGAGTTCCAAATTTATTGTTAGGTATTTCTTTAAGATTAACATAAAAAGCTAATTGTTGAGCTCCTGGTTGACCTCCGAATTTAACTTTCTCCCATGTAGATTTTATTGTTTGTCCAAATATTCCATCTCCAGCAAACATAGATTGTGAATTTGGGTCAGTTGAATTAAAAATATATCCCCCTGGTTCAGCAATAATTCCTGTAATTGCTCCATCTTGCATAGTAAACATTGCAGTTCCTTCAGGAACTATAATTTTACTTCCATTTGAAATAATATTATCATTCCCTTTTGTATTTTCGCCACGTCCAGCATTTTGTCCTTGTGGAACTGCTTGAAAAATAGCTGCAGTAGCAGAAACATCTTGTCTTGGCATATAAAAATCTTGCCATTGGTCTGCAAAAGTTCCTCCTAACGCACCTGTAAAAGCTTTAATAAATCCCATTTTAACATCTCCTCCATATAAAATTTATTAATATAGAATAGTCGATAGTCTTTGTAGTAATACTAAATTCAATTTGATTTCTTCTATAAATACATTATATAAATAAAATCTAGTCAGCTATAAATTACCAACTTTGTACTCCCCATTTTAGAACTACTACTATTCTTAATCATTATAGCATAAATAAATCTTTTATGTAAACAATTCATCTGCATAATGATATTATTTAACAAAAAAAAGAAAGCAATTTCTTTTGTTAACATTCATTAATTCCAGAAGTGCTTTCAGTATCTAATTCAACTATTTTAAACTCATTTTTTAAATCAATATAACTTAATGTATTTTTACAATTAATATGCTTTACAAAATATACTTTATTATCATCTATAGTCACATAACTCTCATTTTCAGATGAATTAGTATAAATAGTTGTTAAATCTGTTTTAACAAGTTCCTTTCCATTTTTATCATAAATATAAACAGCACCATAATTGGTAACCCCATTGCCATATTGGATTATATAATACTGTTCAGTTATTAATACATATACACCTTCATAATTTACATAATCTTCATATTCTAATTCAATCATATCATTTAAATTTATACTTTTTTTAATACATATATTGTCTGTTGCATCAAATGTTTTACATGACAAACTGAAACTTATATCATTAACATTAAAATCAATCTTATCAAAATTCGAATAATTTTCTATTATAGAATAATTATCAATATTTAAATTATTTTTAGCTAATTCTAATATATCGCCTTTTAATCTGATAACATTTCCCTTTTGCTTTGGATAGTTTGATAAACTATAGTTTTCAAAATTTTTAATGGTAGTATTTTCTATTGGTGTTTCATTATTATTATTAGTAGTAGTAGTAAAATTTAATAACTTATCATAAACAATAAATCCCACAAGCCCCAATACTAAAACTACTAAAATAATTATTAACCAAATAAGCCCCTTATTGTTTTTCTTATTTTCCATTTAAATACCTCACTTTATATTTTAAGTATATCACAAAATCTAAAATTTAAAAATTTTTTATAAAGCACTACACTCTTTTGCAATATTTATCTTTCTTTTTTTATCATTTTCACTTTTATATATTTACCAAATAATATAATGCCATATTATTAAATTACTAAAACAATTATTCATCCATCTTAAAAAAAATCTTCGATAGGTATTTGCATTAAAATAGATATTTTAAAATATTATTCATTATATGATTCAGATAAAGAAACAATTAATAAAATGATTGATACTTTATACAATAAAAAGTAGTTAACACAAATTAACTACTTTTTTTCAAAATTATATAAAAGATAAAACAATTTATCATAAACATTTTTATTTATCATTGCTATTTCATAATTATTAATTTTTTTTACTATCCTAAATATATTTTTTTTAATTAAGAATGTTTTTAGTTTATCACTCATTTTATTATTTAATAATAAATATCCATCAGATAATTTTATTTTTTTATTATACATAGTCACTTCTTCATATTCTATATTATTATTTAATAATGACAATGCAATATTGCCATTAATATATTTTGCACCAATAAGGTGTATTAATTTATTATCAAAATAACCTAAATCAACATAATTCATTTATATAACTCACTTTTAATATAATAAATTACTTCTGTTTTATCTAATATAACATTTCT
>JAZLAK010000115.1:0-8848 GCA_045613165.1 Bacilli bacterium
TATTTAGTATTATATTCTTATTAATATAATTTCCTATTTCTAAAACGCTCTTTTTTAACTCTCATAATATAATATAACAAAATTAAATTTATTTCTATAAGTGCATTTAATTTTATATAATTTTTATGAATTATTTATGAATTTTACACCTATATTTTATTCTACACATTATATTTAGTAAGTGTAATATTGTCTATAATTTATTGGTTTGATATAATTTATATATGGTTGGTGAGCATATGAAAGTTATAGTGGCTAAGAGTTTTAAAGATAAGTTATTAGGTTTAATGTATAAAAAGAATATAAATTATGGAATACTCTTAAAAAACTGTAAAAGTATTCATACTTTTTTTATGTTAGAACCAATAGACGTATTATTACTTGATAAAGAGAATAAAATTTTATCTATAAAAAGAAATGTTACTCCTAATAAAATAGTAATTTTTAGTAATAAAAAAAGAACTAATATATTAGAGTTACCTAACAATAGTTCTTTAAATTTAAAAGTTAATCAAATTATAGATTTTGATAATCTATAATTTTTTTATATTTTTTCCGGAACTTCTATAGCAAGAATGTTAAGTAAGTATCTGTTTGTATCATGTACTAATTTAGTTAAAGCAATATAACTTTCTTTAATGCTTTCTTCTTTTTCAGTTAATACTTCATGATTACTATAGAATGCATTATATGAATTTGTAAGTTTATATAAGTACTCACATATTTCATTTAAAGTTCTACTCTTATATGATTTTTCTAATACGTTACTTAAATTTAATAAGTTTAGTATTATATCTCTTTCTTCTTTTGTAGAAATTTTGTTATATTTATTTGTGCTTATGTTTTGAGCTTTCTTTAAAAGTGATGACATTCTTACTGTACTATATAATAAATAAGGACCTGTTTTACCATTAATATCACTAAATTTTATAGGATCAAATAAATAATCACTTGAACGATTTGGTAAAAGATCAGCATATTTAATTGATGCTATAGCAAGTTTTTCAGCAAGTTCATCTTTTTCATTTTCAGCTATATTATCTTTTATTATTTTTCTAGTTTCGTTTTGAACTAACTTAATTAATTCTCTTAAACTCATTACTCCACCATCACGAGTTTTAAATGGTTTTCCATCAGGACCATTCATAGTACCGAAACCATACCATTCTAAATCTATATCTTTACTAACTATATTAGTTTTATATGCGGCTCTAAAAGCTTGTACAAAGTGTAATTCTTGACGTATATCAGTAAAATAAATTATTGAATCTACATCAAATCTTTTTACACGTGAATATAATGTTGCTAGTTCAGTACTATCATATAATACTCCTCCATCACTTTTTATTAAAATTACTGGAGGCATTTCTTTTTTGTCAGTATCTTCTTTTACATCAATTATTGTTGCACCTTCGCTTATTTTGGTATAATTATTATTTATTAAATAATCTAGCATTTCAGGTATATATGGATCAGCATCTTTTTCACCTTCCCATAAATCGAACGTTGCATTTAATTTATCGTAAACTTCTTTGATATCCTCAATAGAAATTTTTAGGAATGATTTCCATAAATCATATATTCCTTTTTCTTTATTTTGAAGTCTTACAGTCATTTCTCTAGCTGCATTTAAATATTCAGGATCCTCTTTTGCTTTTGCGCTTGCTGTTGGATATATATCATTTAATTCATCTATAGTAACTGGACATTCAGGATATACACCTTCAAAATTCGGTTCAAAGAATGGTAAATTTGGCATTCTTTTTTGTATTTCCAAAATTATTAGTCCCATTGGCCTTCCCCAATCTCCTAAATGAACATCACTTATAGTTTTATGTCCTACTGCTTCACATAATCTTTTGATTGCTTCACCAATGTTTGGACTTCTTAAATGTCCTGAATGCAAAGCTTTTGCAACATTAGCTCCACCATAATCTAAAAATATAGTTTTTTGTTTCTCTTCTTTATAAGTATTTATTTCAAAATTATTAATAATATTGTTAATGTAATTAGTTAAAGTTTCTTCATTTATTGTTAAATTAATAAATCCTGGCCCTGCAACATTTATATCACTAAAATAATTTGTATTCTTTAATGCATCAACTATTTTATTTGCAATATCTATTGGTTTTTCTTTATAAATACTTGCTAATTTCATACAAGCATTATATTGATAATCTCCAAGTTCAGGTCTATTTGAAACATTTAAAACTACCTCATCTTCATAACCTATAGTTTTAATTATGTTTTTTATTTCACTTTCTAAAAATTTAATTAAATTCATGTATACACACATCCCAACTTCCTATATTATATATTAACTCTCTATATTTATCAATAAAGAAAAAAGTGTTTTAAAACACTTATTCTTCAATATTAGTTGTATCTTCACTATATTTATTAGTTTCTAATACTTTATCTAATTTTTTCTTAGCTTCTAAAACTGTCTCTTCTTTCGGTATCATTACATATGCTTTAGCAGAACCAGTAGAGAATGTTCCTCTACTTCCATCACTTCCATCTACTGAGTAAGTTTCAATTGACCAACTACTTGCATCTTTTATTTGTTTTTTAATTAATTTAGTAATGGTTTTTTGATCTATGTTAGTTAAAACTGAATCGCCTACACTATTTAATAAACTATTATATTTAACTATAATTGTAGGACTTAAAGCTTTATCTATTATAGCTTTTAAAACTAACATTTGATTTTGTATTCTACCTCTATCTCCGCCAGCAATTGTATGACGTGTTCTTGATAATGCTAAAGCTTGTTCACCATTTAAAGTTTGTTTACCTTTTTTCAAACAAATTTTTTTACTGCTTGTTCTTGATGAAGTTTGCTCACAAAACTTAACTGGTACATCTACTGTTATGCCATCTAATTCTTCAACTATATTTATAAAAGTAGTGAAGTTTAATCTTGCATAATAGTCAATATTAATGTCATATAAATTCTCTAAAGTACCTACTGATTCTTCAATTCCGTATACTCCAGCATGCGTTAATTTATCCATTGCTTTTTTGCTGCCTAGTTTAACATAGTAATCTCTTGGAGTGTTTAGCATTAATATTTTTTTATCTTTAGGATTTACTGCAACTAAAATATTTACATCACTTCTGGCTTTTGCTGCTACTTTACCATTAGTATCTATACCGCTAATATATAAAACAAAGTTTTCTTTTGATACATCTTTTTTACTTGATAAAGTTTTTACTTTAGTTGTTATAGTAAATGTATATATAGGTTTTAAATTGTCGTAATCATCACTATCTTCTTTCAATATATCAATATTTGAATCTAAAGCTATTATGGCATCTACTTCTTCATTTTTCATTGAATCAACAGCTTCACCAATATTATTAAATTCAGCCATGTTATATTCTATCTTATTTGATACTTTTTCAATGGCTTTAGTAGTTCCTTCATCTTCTATGTCAGCTACACCAATTATTTTATTTTCTAAATCGTCTATAGTTTTATAATTTGAATTATTTAATACATATACTGAATATGAGTCATGTCTTATACCTACATCAAATATATCACTAAAAAAATCTATAGTTCCATATGAATAAAAACAAATTAATGTAAAACTAGCTATTAGAATTATACTTGGGATTGTTATTGTTACTTTTATCCATTGTTTTAATCTTTTATTATTTAGCAATTTATATAATAAAAAGATTAATAAACCACCAACTATGATAAAAATTGATAAGTATATAATTGGTAAAACTTCAAAATAAGTTAAAAATCCAGCAGTAGCTACTGTACTTATTATTAGAAGCCAAGAAACTATTTTGAAAAATATATTACTTTTTTTATTATTTGTCTTTTTATTCTTCTTCATTAGTAACCACCTTATTTTGTAATAATTCTTTAGTACCATCATTAAAAGTTACTTCAACTTGAATTCCTATAACATAGCCATATTTATTATAAGCAGTTATAAGTTTGGTACTATAAATATCTTTTTCTACAAAATCTTCAAAATCAATAGCGGATATTTCTTGAATCATACCTTCATATTCCATAGTATCTTCATTTATTGCTTTTTCTAATTTCTCGAAAAAGATGTGTTCTATTGTATCATCATTTTCACTATTTGAGTAATATTCTAAGTCACTTGTCATTTTACTTGACAGTGTTTCTGTAGTACTTACTGTAATTGTAGCGTTTTGTTTAGTTGTGTTCCCTAAAGCATCACTAATATTAAATTCTATATTGTATGTGCCTGCTGTTCTTAATTTCTTTTCATCTTTTTCAGTTTTAAAAGTTACTGAACAAGGTAAAGAGTTGTCTTCACAGCTAACCAATAGTATACTTGGATCAAATTCTTCGTCTATACCTATTGTAATATTATCAAGTTCTACTATAGGAGCAGTAGTATCAACTACTTTTATTTTTGCTTTTTCTACATGTTTATTATATTTAACTTTATAAGTATAAACTCCCACTTTATTTGTATCTACTTCATCTAGATAAATTTTATATTCGTTTTTATATTTGTGCCCATTCTCTAAATAGTCTTCAATATTTTTTGATAATGTGCCACCAACTTCAACAGTTATATTTTTTAAACCAATTGTATTTTGTTTTTTATAGAATAAAAATACTCCAATTACAATACCAATAATAAATACACAAACTAAACATTTTAAGATAACATGTTTAGCATTAGTTTCTTCATAATAAAATTCTTCCATACTATATCCACCTTGCGAAATAAATATTTCTTGTATAACCGTCTTCGTAGTTTTCAAAAAGTGTTATTAAATTATTTACAATACTTTCTATTATATCAGCCCCGCGTTTCACTCTTATATTTAAAACGCTAGCTTTAATATCTTTTCTAAAAGTGTAGTCTTCTACATATTTAGATAAAATTTTATCTAAATTTTGTATTTTTTTAACTTCTTCTGCATTAGTTTCATCTATATTAAATATATAATCTTCATAAATAGTTATTAATTTCTGAGTTATATAATCTTCTTCTTCAAAATCAAAATCTTTTATTTTATAAAAATTAGGACAATATTTTAAAATAGTTTTATTTTTCTTCATATTATCTCTACCTTTCATTATAAGTTAATTATAATACAACCATAAAAAAAAGTCCATATTATATGAACTTTATTTTATTAGATTTGTTTAAATAAGTTTTTCTTTTTACTTATTAAATAAATACCTCCAGCAACTATTCCAACTGCTGCAAATCCTAAAATATATGACATTACTCCATATTTCTTTTGATCTCCAGGTCCTTCTTCAGCCCATTGAGCTATTAAAGTAATAGTTTGTGAAGTAGTTGGTGAAGTTATTGTATCACCTGATTCGTATGGGTTAGAACATTTATCATTTCCTTTTTCACACCAACCTTTAAATACATATCCACTTCTACTAGGTGTTGTAGAACTTACTTTGATAGGCGTCCCTAAAGATTCTTTTTGTGGGCTAGGTAAATTATTTACACTTGTATCATCTACATTATCATCATATGCTACTGCCCATTGTCCTGTTGTAGTACAACTTTCATATTCTACTGTTAATACTACTGGCCAATAATAAGCTTTGCCTGTATTAAAATCTAAATCATCTTCATCCCAAGTAGAATTTGTTACAATATGAGTAGAGGCTCTTCCAGTTGGATCTGCTAGATATTCTTTTAAAGCTGTATAACTATCATCGATTTCATTTATATTTGTTTTTCCAGTTTCTGTAAATACATATACTTTATCATCTTCCCCAATATATCCATATATAAAATCATTTAAAGTACTATTAACTCCAGAACTATAGTTTATTGTTCTTGTAATAGATAAAGGAATATATGCTGAACTAACTGAAATATCATCCCATTTATTATCTATAATATCTTGAAAATAGTTTGTGTTTAAATCTCTAGTAGAAATTCCAAATTTAAATCCACTACCACTGTTTGCTGTTGTCAAAACTGCAGTCCCTACGTTCGCTGACATTAAACTATTCTTGTTTTTACTAGCAAATATTTTTTGTAAAGAATATTCTTCTCCATATAAATATTCAATATCTTCATGAGATGCATTTGTTGGTCTTCCATCTTTATCAAAACTACTCCATACACCGTGGAATATAATTGCATTGTCTGCATATGTTCCGCCTAAATGAGAAGTTTCTTTTATTAACGCTGAACCAATATTTATTTTATCAGTATCATTATAATAGCTTGATGATTGTACTTCGGCATATATTTTATCAGTTGTTTTACTTTTGCTAGCTAATGTCCAATATTCATCTAAATCAGTTACTTCTCCTTTATTTCCTCCAAAGTTATTTGTTTCTATAAAATTGACTTTTGTTGTGGTAGAAGAATTATCTACAAATGTATATGGGAATACAGTATATGTTTGGTATCCTCCTGCAGATTCTGAAGACGAATATCCTTCTAGAAATGTTTTTTCGTTACTATCTAGTGCAAAAAAATTTGCATCTAGAAACATATAATTTTGTAAGTGTTTTTTACAATTAGTTTCAGCTGCGTTAACTTTTGGTAATTCTATAAAAGGAGCTAAAACTGCTATTGCTAAACCAATAACCCCAAGTTTTTTTAATATATTTTTCATAAAATCCTTCTTTCTCAGCAAGTATAATTTTATTACTATTTATATTTATACCCTACCTATATTAAATTATAACATAAAATTTCTTTTTGAAAAGACATTTTTTGATATATTTTTTAAAATGTAAACAAAAACTGTTTATTTATGTAAACAGTCTTGTAATATCTTGATATGTTATAACTAACATTAATATCATTAACAATATAAATCCTATTGTGTGGAACCAATTTTCTACCTCAGGTTTAACAGGACTACCTTTTATTTTTTCTATTATAACAAATAATATTCTTCCTCCATCAAATGCTGGGAAAGGTAAAATATTTATAAATCCTAAATTAACTGATAAATATGCAGTTAAATATAATAAGTTTTGAATTCCTAATTTTGCTGATTCACCAACCACCGTATACATTCCAACAGGACCAGACAAACTACTTAAACCTAAGTCACCAGTAAATAATTTAATTATTATTTGTGTCATACTACTCATTACACTATAAAGTTTTATAAATGCATATTTAACTGAATTTACAAAACCTTTATTTAAAGTATTGCCAGCCCCAAAACCATATACTTTAACTTCGTTACCATCTTCATCTTTTTCTATATTTGGAGTAACATCATACTTATTTATTGATCCGTCTTCTTTTTTTACAACAAATTCATAAGTATTACTTTCATTTTTTAGAGCAAGTGCAATTTGTATTTTGTCCCAAGTATTTGTTTTCATACCATTGATACTAACAATTTTATCGCCTTCAACTATTCCAGCGTTAGCTATGGCTGAATTTTCAGTTACTAAACCTACATAACTTAATTGTGTTGAACTCCCCCATATCATACCTTGTAAGAAGAATATAACTAATGCAAGTATAAAATTCATTGTTACACCAGCTACTAATATTAAGAATTTTTGATATGGCTTTTTATTACACATATATTTATCTTTACTTAACTTTTTATCTTTTTCTTCTTCTACTTCTCCAGCCATTGCACAAAAACCACCAACTGGAAATAATCTTAAACTATATACAGTAGGATCATTTTTTCTTTTAAATTTAAATATTTGAGGTCCCATACCTAATGCGAATTCTTCTACATGAACTCCTGTTTTTTTTGCAACTATAAAATGTCCAAATTCATGTACAAATATAAGTATGCCTAACATTAAGATTAAAATTATTAAAGTCAACATAGTACCTCCTTATATATAACTGATAACTAATATAAATGCAAACAATACAAATATAATGCTATCCAATCTATCTAAAATTCCACCATGTCCTGGTATTAAATTACCAAAATCTTTTTTATTAAATTCTCTTTTCACCGCGCTAAAAAATAAATCTCCACATTGTCCAACAATACTTAAAAATAATATTACAGGTATAACGTTAATTAAGTTAGCTCCTACATTAATTATATTTATATAATACATAGTACATATAAATGTGGAAACTAAAGAGCCTATTACACACCCTTCTATAGTTTTATTTGGACTTATACTTGTAAATTTATGCTTACCAATTAACTTTCCACCAAACAAAGCAAATGTGTCTGTTAATGTAGTTATTAGTATAAGTAAAATAAAATATTTTATACCGTAGTTATAGACTGATATTAATAAATTAAAGCCTATTCCTAAAAATAAAACATGACTTAATAAATGAAAAGCGTCAGTTACTTTATATTTACTTTTATAATATAAAGTAGGAATACATAAAATCAAAATTATTCCACATAAAACTTTATAAGAAACACCAAATAATAAACCGTACTTTTCAAAGTTAGAATATATTAAAAATAGCATTCCGACTAAACCAATACATTTCATTAGATTTGGATAATCGTTATTTTTATCTTTTCTTATTTCTATTAGTTCCTTATAAGCTATACAACTTATTAGTCCTACAGCTAAACTATAAGGTATTCCACCTATAATAATTAAAGGTACTATTACCATTAGCATTATTATTGCACTTATAATTCTTTTTTTCATTAACTTCATCTACCATTTCTAAAATAAGTATAACATAATTTTAAAAAAAGTAATATATTATTCTTGAATTATTTCACAAAGATAAACAAATTTTAAATCTTTATTATGAATTTTATTTGCAAATATTTTAAAATTCTCTATAGTTAACATATCATCTATTAAAATAATACTTCCGTTATCAATATTATTTAATATATTGATAAAACTAGTATTCTTTAATTTTATATTTGGATCTACTAAGTAATA
>JAZLAK010000116.1:0-2653 GCA_045613165.1 Bacilli bacterium
CAGCGTTCATCCTGAGCCAGGATCAAACTCTCAATAAAAATATATTTCAATTTTATTCGAATTGATACTAGCTGTATTTACTCAAATTCTTTTTACTTAGTTTTCAAAGATCATTTCACACTCTTTTTTGCAAGTGCATTAGTAATATATCAAATTTATTTTTTAGTGTCAAGCACTTTTTTTAATTTTTGATAATTACTTTTTTTATTGCGCTTTTTTCGTAAGCACAATAAAGATAATACACCATAAAAAAAAGAAAATCAAGTGCTTTTTTGAAATTTTTTATTTTTTTTGATTTTCTTCTTTTTCTTTTCTTAATTTTAAATACTTTTCATAATATTCATCTATTATTTCTTTACTAAATGGATACTCTTTTTTTCTTTCCATTTCAATTAAATTTGATAATTCGTATTTTAATATATCATCTATTTCTTTTGGATAGTGCATTATCTTCTTATGATATTTATATTCATTTTTATCTAAGATTTTAAATGAACCATCTGGGAATACTCTTAAATCTAAATCGTAATCGATATATTTTATTATCTTTTCATCAATTAAAAATGGTGATGCTATATTACAATAATAGAATAAACCATATTTTTTTAATTGTGCTAAAATATTAAACCATCTTTTTTTGTAAAAGAATAATATTGCCGCTTCTTTTGTTCTATGAGATTTTCCATTGCTCTCTGTTAGATTAGTTCTATAGTTTCCACAAACTATATAATCATCTGTAACATCAAGAATCATTGCTTCATCGCATACTCTATCTATCTTGCCATTATGTTTATAACAGTGAACTTCATATATATCTCCTATTTTTATTTCTTGTTCCATATAATTTCCTCTTCACTTGTGACTATTATACAATAAAAACATAAAAAAGACAAAAATTTATTTTCTTGTCTTTTCGTATAAGTCTTTTAATGATTCTACTTTTAAACTATTTGTTGAAATTATTAATCCATCTAATTCTTTAATTTTAGTTAACAATTTTATATTATCTTTATTTACTCCACCACCATAAATAATTTTAATTGAGTTGCTATCCCTTTCTTTTATATATTGTTTTATAAAATTTATTGTTTCTTCTAATGAATCGAAATCAGGATTTTCATTTCCAATATTATTTAATGGTTCATATACAATATATAATTCTTTTTCTTTAAAATTATTTAAAACTAAATCTAATTCTTGTCTTAATTCTATTTCTTTATTTTCTATATTGCTTTCACCTATACAATATAAAGGAACTATATTATTTTCAAAGCATCTAATTATTTTATTTAATAATGTTTCATTTGTTTCTTTATTATGTATTCTTCTTTCACTATGCCCTATTAAACAATATTTTACATTTAATGATTTTAATTGTTTGCCGTTTATTTCTCCAGTTCTATTCTCTTCTTCAAATTCACTTATATCTTGTGATCCTAATAAGTATTTTCCTTTTTGAAATAAGGGTAGATAACACATTGATGGGCATACTATTACTTTATATTTTCTTAATTTTTTTTCATAATATTTAATTTCTTCTAATGTTAAATTTGCTTTATTATTAAGTATTAATATCATTTAGTCCTCCAATGCTTTTAAAGATTTATCTATTATATATTCTAAAGTAGCTCCTCCGCCTGTTGATTTATAATAGAAAGCATCTTCAAATCCTAATTTGTTAGTAGCTGAAACAGCATCTCCACCACCTACAAATGTTTTAACAGCATTTTCTTTAAGTAAGTTTAATAAAGATTTTGTTCCAAAAGCATAGTCTTCATTTTCATATAGACCTACAGTTCCATTTATAAAAACTGTCTTAGAATTAGTGATTATAGTTTTATATTCATTTAAACTTTCTTCACCTATATCATAAATAATATCATCTTCTTGAATTTCTTCTAATTTTCTATATTCTTTTTTATCATTATTACTTACGTAAAAATCTATTGGAGTTATTATCTTTTCTTTATAAGTTGATAATAATTCTTTTATCTCTTCTATGTTCTCTAAATTTACTAAAGAGTTTCCTATATTGTGATCTTTAGCATACATAAAGGTATTTGCAATACCTCCACCTACTATAAGTTTATCGCAAACTTTCAATAACTCTTTAATAAGTTTTAATTTATCATCTACTTTTGCGCCACCCATAATAACTAAGAAAGGTCTTTCAGGATTATGAATTAATTCATCTAATTTTGTTTTTTCTTCATGTATAAGCAAACCATAATAAGATGGAATGAATTTTTTTATTCCGTAATTAGATGCATGGTTTCTATGACTAGTACCAAAAGCATCATTTATGAATACGTCAGCTAATTTAGACCAGTACTCTGCTAATTCCATGTTGCAAGAACTTTCTGATTTTTCTGGATAATCTTCATGTCTTGTATTTTCTACTAAGATAATTTCTTTTTCTCCTAAATTATTAATTAAATTTTCTAATTCATTACCTCTTGTACTTTTAGAAAAGTATATATTATTATTTAATAATTCTTTTAATTTTAAATAAACTGGATATAAAGTATTCTTTTCTTTATCTTCTTCACTTTTTACTTTACCTAAATGACTTAAAATTATAATACTATTATTATTTTCTAATAAATAATTTATTGTATTTAAACTTTCAATAATTCTAGTATCATCTGTGATA
>JAZLAK010000117.1:0-3482 GCA_045613165.1 Bacilli bacterium
AAGGGATATGTATTAGATGTAAATTCACTCTACCCTTCTGTAATGGTAAATGATATTTTACCTTATGGAAATCCAATGTTCTTTGATGGTAAATATGAAGACGATTCATTATATAGATTATATGTGCAAACATTATCCTGTAGTTTTGAATTAAAAGAAGGAATGATTCCAACTATTCAAATAAAGAATAATTTAACATTTATACCTAATGAATATTTAGCTTCTTCTAATGGTGATGTTGTAGTATTAACCTTAACTAATGTTGACTTAGATTTATTTCTAAAACATTATAACGTATATGATTTAACATATTTAAATGGATGGAAGTTTAGAGGTGTAAAAGGACTTTTTACTGATTATATAAATTATTGGACTGCAGAAAAAATTAAAGCTAAGAAAGAAAATAATCCATCAATGTATAGAATAAGTAAACTTATGCTTAATTCTCTTTATGGTAAATTTGGACTTAATCCATTAGTAAAAAGTAAATTTCCTTATTTAGAAGATGGTGTAGTAAAATATGGATTCTTCCCTACTGAAGAAAGAGATCCTATTTATATACCAGTAGCTTCATTTATTACATCATACGCACGCAAGAAAACGATTGAATCATCACAAGCAATTAGAGAATATTCTAAATGGCGATATGATGAAGATTATTATATTTACTCAGATACTGATTCTATTCATTTAAAATATATAGATCCTGAAGAACTTGCAAATATTATAGAAGTAGATGAATACAAATTAGGAGCTTGGAAAGTGGAATCAGAATTTATAAGAGGTAAATATATAAGACAAAAATGTTATATTGAAGAATCACCTACTGGTGAAATGAATGTAACAGTAGCTGGTCTTCCTAAGAAACTATCAGGGCTTGTTAACTTTGATAACTTTGAAGAAGGTTTTACTACTGAAGGTCTTGAAGGGGATAAAAAACTAACATATAAACATGTTAAGGGAGGAGTTCTGTTAGTAGAAACAGATTTTACAATAAAATGAACTGGAAATATGTATTTATAATACCTAATTATAATAATGATAGAGGCGAATATCATGGAAAGACTTATTTACGTAACTGTATTGAATCAGTCTTAAATCAAACTTATAAAAACTTTGAACTTGTTATAGTAGATGATATGAGTGATGATACATCAGTAAACACTATTAGATCTTATAATGATGATAGAATTCATTTAATACGAAACAAAAGAAAACGTTATAATGGTGGCAGTCGTAATGTAGGTATTGAATATGCTTTAGACAACTTGGATTTTAATTATATAGGATTTCTTGATTCAGATGACTGGTGGAAAGATGAACATGTACTAGAAGATATTAATAATGCTATGACTAAACCATACGACTTAATGTTACTTGGTTTAGAGTGTATTAATAAGCTAGGAGTATTTATGACTAAATTTCATAAATACGAAAACTATGAGGATTTCTTTTTATCAGACAACAAAGTATGGTGTACAGCATGGTCAAGAGTAATACGTAAAGATAAGATTGTATTTTTCTGTGAATCTACTCTAATGGAAGACAGAGTATGGAGTTATAGACAAGCTGATAACGTTGAACTTGAAAACATTTATAATCTTGAACGTGTATGTTACGTATGGAATAGAATGAACACCACTAACAGTGTATCATTAAAAAGAAGTGCTTTTTGGGACGCAAGTGCCTATTGTCACATAGGACACCAATTACAACTTTTAGGTGAACTAAAACATAAAGAGATGGGCAGAGTCTTATTAGAAAGAATAAATAAATGTAAGGAAAAGGTGAACAATGGGGAATACATACAATACTAAAGGAATAAAACCTGTTATTAAAAATCCTGATGGATCTTATTGGATAAGTGAAGAATACCACTTATATGAATTAAAGAAAAAAGATGATGAAATAGAAAACTATAAAAATCTTGTTAGTTATTATAAACACAATTTAAAAGATGTAGAAGCTGAAAATAAAGAACTAAAGGAAAAACTAAAACATTTTTTAGAAAGACTAGGTAGAATATGAAATTATATAGTGAAAATGAAATTTATAAATTATATCATGGTAACATGTTAGATATGTTAGAAGTAATAGATGCTAATACTATAGATTCAATAGTTACTGATCCTCCATATGAACTTAATTTTATGAATAAAGGATGGGATAATGCAGGAATATCATTTCAATCTGATACTTGGAAAAAGTGTTATGAAGTATTAAAACCTGGTGGTTATTTACTTGCCTTTGGTGGTACACGTACATTCCATAGAATAGCATGTGCTATCGAAGATGCAGGATTTGAAATAAGAGACACTATTATGTGGTTATATGGGATGGGATTCCCTAAAAGTATGAATATAAGTTTGATGTTAGATAAAAAAGAAGGATTACAGGGACAAAGAGGTATAGGTGGTTTTAATGTTGGAGGTATTCAAGAACAAAACAATAGAAAAGCAAAGCTATATATTGGTTCAACAACAGATGGAAGTAAACAAAAAGCATATACTGATTTTAAAGGTGATTTAGCAAAACAATGGCAAGGTTGGGGAACTGCATTAAAACCATCATTTGAACCTATTATAGTTGCAAGAAAACCATTTAAAGGTAGTTTAGTAGATAATGTAATAGAATATGGCGTTGGTGGAATTAATATTGATGAGTGTAGAGTTGCATATTTGAACGACAATGACAAAAAAAGTAGTTTGGTTGGTTTTAAAGAAGGACAAATTCAAGATACAAATGTAAATTTTTTAGCAAGTCCATTAAAAAAAGCACATAACATAGAAGAATTACCAGACGGCCGTTTTCCAGCAAATACAATACTAACTTATGATGAAACTGATTATGATACTACAACATGGTTAAGATATTTCTATTGTGCAAAAGCAAGTAAAAAAGATAGAGATGAAGGTTTAAATATAGAAGAACAAGTAATAACAGATGGGAGAAATAAATCTATAGATAATCCTTATAATAGAGGTGAAACATTAAGAAAAAACATACACCCTACTGTAAAACCTACTGAACTTATGCAATACTTAATAAGGCTTGTAACTCCAAAAGGTGGAACAATACTTGATCCTTTTAATGGTAGTGGAAGCACAGGTAAAGCTGTAATGTATGAAAATAAAGAAAAACAAAAAGAATATAAATATATAGGTATAGAAATAACTGAAGAATATTTACCTATATCTAAAGCAAGGATTGAATATGAATATAAGTGATTATATGAAAATATTAAAGAAGTATAAAAATAAACTTAGTAAACAACAATTTCAAACATTTAAAGGACTAATATTAAAAGGTGAATATTATAGTTTTATAAAAGGACTTAGGAGAATAATAAATGAAACAGGAGAATAATTATCTTGATGAAAATTTCAAAGAATTTATAAGAAATAATTTACTTAATTCATATTCTAAATATTTAAATAATGAGACAATTAATATTCTAGATTTATTATTCTCCTAAGTAAGTC
>JAZLAK010000118.1:0-18504 GCA_045613165.1 Bacilli bacterium
AATTATTAATTAAATTATCTAATATAAGTATCAATTAAAATCACCTACTATCAGTATGTAGTTTAGTTTATTAAAATCAACATCACTTTCTATATATACTTTTTTTGATATGGTTTCATTTTCTATACTTTTAACTTTACCAATATATAATTTTTCTTTTATTGTTCCATATCCACTAGTATAAACTTCATCATTAACATAAACCTTATCATAATTACTTATATCAGTTATTATAAATTTATTGGTTTCATAATCATAATTCATCTTGCCATGAACATCGTTTATAATCACACTAATATCTTTTAAATCTTTTATAGTAGTTAACTCACTGGTTTTATCGCTCACACTTGTTATCTTTCCAACAAATCCTAATTCATTTACTACACCTAATCCTTCTTCTAACCTATCTTTTTTTCCATATTGTATTTTGTATTTTCCTATATTATAAGATTCTTTATATATTATTTTAGAAACTTTATAATCATAAGGTATTTTATATAAATGTTTACTAAATTCACTTAAACTTTCATATTCTTTACTTAAATAATCTAATTCATTATCTTTTAAAGTAATAATAGCATCATAATAATTATTATCTAACTTAAATACTCCTAATACATTCCCATAAAAAAAACATATATTATCTCTAAATAATAATACTAGTATAAATATGATTATATAAATACCAATTCTTTTCATAAATTATTCTCCTTAAAAAAACTATAATAATTTTTAGTATTAGTTATTAAATGATCAAGTAAAGGTATTCCAACAATATTACAAGAATTTATTAAAACATTAGTCATCTCTGTATCAGCATTACTAGGAGTTATATCTAATGACGGATGATTATGCATAATAATTATTCCACTTGCATTACACTTTATAGCATTATAAATTATATCTCTTGGATGAAACATAGTTTGATCTTTAGTACCAATTGTAATAATTTTATAATTTATTAATCTCTTTTTATTATCTAAATATATAGCTAGTAACTTTTCTTGTTTTAAACCTATAAACAAACTTTTAAATGTATTATGTATAATATCAGCATTATTTAATTTCATTAAATTATTTATTTCTATATTAGTTACTCTCTTACCTAACTCTATACTAGCTTTTAAACTAACTGCTTTAACTATACCTACTCCTTTTATTTTACTTAATTCATATAAATCAATATTACTTAAATCATTTATACTTTTAATACTTGATAATATATTATTACTAACTTCTTTAACATTCATATTCTTAGTACCCGTTCTTAAAATAATAGATAATAATTCTTCATTTGTTAAATTCTCTACTCCATTATTTATTAACCTTTCTCTAGGTAATTCGTTAGCAGGTAATTCTTTTAATTTCATAAACTCTCCTTATATTTTTCCATAATTAATTTATTCATTTCTAAAAATACTATTTCACTTTCACTATTCATAACATTTTCATATTCATTAATAAGTCTTTTTAAATTCTTATCATCTATATTTATATCTTTCAAATAATAATCTATTCCTTCACTATCTAAATACTTTGACATATTTTCTATATTATTCTTATCTTTTAAGATAGCAACATAAACTCTATATAGTTCATTATCTTGGATAATTGTCGCATTTTTATATTTAGTAGAATATATAGTAGCAGCATCTAAACTAGTATATACACCCACTTGAAAAGCTTTATACTTTGTAATAAATATATCTAAAGGTTTTGCATAGCATATATAATAACCTAAAAATATACCCGACAACAAAACAAAAATTGGTTTAATTAATTTCTTCATTCTCTTCACCAATTAAATAATAAAATAATATAGTTATAAATTTTGTCGAATTATATCTTGTTAAGTTTAATTTAAAATGTTATTATATGAACTCATAGGAAGTGAAATTATGCTTAAAACAGGAGACATAGTAATAGAAAAACAAAACTTAGATAAAGAAATTAAAGAAAAAATGTTTGTTGTATTATTCAATTTTTGGCACAATGATAAAGAAGTTGTATGCTTAAGCCCAATCACAAATACCAAAAAACCTAAATATAATACAAAATATTACTTAAAAAATTATGTATATATTCCATACGAAATATTAAGTAACAAAAGATTATGTAGTGTTAAAATAAATGCAACCCCCATATACGAAGCAAGTGAAGTTACTCCAACTGGATTAAAATTAAGAACTGAAGTTATGATACGTATATTCAATGGAATTATGGCTTTAGATTTGGATAGACCAAGTTTAGATAAAGAACATTTTGAATATATAAAAAACACAATAACTTGTTTAAATGATGAATTAAGTGAAATAGAAATTCAAAGAAAAAAAGAAGAGAAAAAATTAAAAAATATTAGAAGAAAAGAATTAAAACAAAATTATAATAATATCAAAAATAATTGATATTATTTTTTATTGAATAAAATTAATATAAAAAACATATTATTCATTGAAAGGTTTGTGACTTATGGAAAAGAAAGAGATAATAAAAAACATATCAACTAGAGGAAATGGATATATATTTTTAGGCGTTGTTGGAGCTGTTAGAACAGGTAAAAGTACATTTATTAAAAAAGTTATTGAAAATTTAGTTGTCCCTAATATCGAAAATGAAAATGATAAAAAAATGTGTATGGATGAAATACCACAAAGTTCAAATGGTAAAACAATTATGACTACTGAACCTAAATTTGTTCCATCTAATGGTGCTAATATAAAAATTGATGAAATTGAAACTAATATAAAATTAATAGATTGTGTTGGTTATGTAGTTGATGGCGCAAATGGTTTTCAAGATGAACTAGGTAATCCAAGATTAGTGAAGACCCCTTGGTATGAAGAAGAAATCCCTTTTGTAGAAGCTGCAGAAATTGGAACCGAAAAAGTTATAAAAGATCACTCTACTATCGGTATAGTAGTTACTACTGATGGTTCTATTGGTACTTTAGGTCGAAATGATTATTTAGAAGCCGAAGAAAAAGTAATAACTGAATTAAAAGCATTAAATAAACCATTTATAGTAATTTTAAATAGTACTCACCCTAATAGTGAGGCCACTATAAATATTAAAAATGAATTGACAAATAATTACAATGTACCAGTCATTCCTATGGATATAGAAAATATGAACGATGTAGATATGAATAATATTCTAAGAAGTGCATTATACGAATTCCCTGTAACAGATGTATCTATTAATATTCCAGAATGGGTACACGTTTTAGATAAAGAACATTATGTAAAAAAACATTATATTTCTAAAATTAAAGAATGTATTACAAGTATTGAAAAAATTAAAGATGTAGATAATATGATAGAATATTTTAAAGATAGTGAAATAATAAATGAAGCTTATATTAGTAATGTAGATACTGGAACAGGTATTGTTTCATTAAATCTAAAAAGTAGTGACGAATTATATAACGAAGTATTAAAAAGTATTATGGGAGATGTAGATTTATCTAAAGCTGGACTTTTAAAAATATTTAATGACTATTCTAGTAATAGAGAAGAAACAGAAAGTATAAAAAATGCCATTAAAATGGCTAAAAATACAGGATATGGAATTGTATATCCAACATTAAAAGATATGAAATTAGAAACACCAGAAATAATTAAACAAGGAAGTCGATACGGAGTAAAATTAAAAGCAGTCGCTAGTTCAATACATCTTTTAAAGGTAGATGTAGAAAGTTCTTTCGAACCAATTATAGGTACAGAACTACAAAGTAAAGAACTTATAGATTATATAATGAAAGACTACGAAACAGAACCAGCAAATATTTGGAAAAGTGAAATATTTGGTAGAAGTTTAGATGAAATAGTTAAAGAAGGTATTCAAGCAAAACTAAGTATGATGCCTGAAAGTACACGTTATAAATTATCTACTACTGCTACAAAAATAGTTAACAAAGGTTCTAACAATTTAATTGCCATCGTAATATAAAAAAGATCAATTAAACTTGATCTTTTTATTTTACAACTATATTAACTATACGTTTCTTAATAACTATAGTTTTAACTATTTCTTTTCCTTCAACGTGTTTCTTAACATTTTCATTTTCTAAACTTAATTTAATCATATCTTCATCAGTTGTATCGTTAGTAACTTTGATAGAACCACGTAATTTACCATTAACTTGTACACCAATTTCTACTTCATCACTAACGATTTTAGATTCATCATAAGTTGGCCAAGCTTCATAAGAAATAGTTTCAGTATGTCCTAATTTTTCCCAAATTTCTTCAGTTATGAAAGGAGCGATTGGATTTAATAATTTAATGAATCCTTCAGCATATTCTAATGGATAAACTTCTTCTTTATAAACTGCATTAATAAATATCATCATTTGACTTATAGCAGTATTAAAGTTTAAACTTTCGAAATCTTCAGTAACTTTCTTAACAGTTTGATTATATACTTTCTCTAAATTCTTATTATCTTCATTTTTTATTTTATCTTCTTCAACATATAATCTCCAAACTCTATCTAAGAACTTTCTACTCCCTTCAACGCCTTGATTATTCCAAGGTTTATCAGCTTCTAAAGGTCCCATAAACATTTCATAGAATCTTAATGTATCATCACCATACTTATCTACTATATCATTTGGATTAACAGAATATTCAGGATAACGTTTACCCATTTTAATTCCATTCGAACCTAAAATCATTCCTTGATGAACTAATTTTTTAAATGGTTCTTTAACTGGTACTAAACCTTTATCATATAAGTAATTATTCCACATTCTTGAATATAATAAGTGTCCTACAGCGTGTTCTGGACCACCAACATATAAATCAACTGGCATCCAATGTTTTAATAATTCTTGATCAGCGAAACATTTATCATTCTTAGGATCAATATATCTTAAGAAATACCAACTAGATCCAGCTGAACCAGGCATTGTAGATGTTTCTCTCTTAGCATTTTTACCATTATAAGTTAGATTAACCCAGTCACTAGCCTTTTCTAATGGACTAGCACCTGTCTTACTTGGAGAATAATCCTCTAACTCTGGTAATACAAGAGGTAAATCATTATCACTAATTGCTTCACTTGTACCATCTTCATAATGAACTATAGGAATTGGTTCTCCCCAATATCTTTGACGAGCAAATATCCATTCTCTTAATCTATAATTTATTTGTTTTTTACCTAACCCATTTTCTTCTAACCAACTAGTCATCTTATCAATAGACTCTTGTTTGCCTAGTCCATTCAAGAATCCTGAATTAATATGTACTCCATCACCAGTATAAGCCTCAATCTCAATATTTCCGCCTTCAATAACTTGAATTATAGGAATATCAAATTTTTTAGCAAACTCATAATCTCTTTCATCATGAGCAGGAACTGCCATAATAGCACCAGTTCCATAACTAGCTAAAACATAATCACTTATCCAAATAGGAATTTCTTCATTATTAACTGGATTAATTGCATGCGCACCAGTAAATACTCCAGTCTTTTCTTTATTTAATTCTGTTCTTTCCAAATCACTCTTAGTTGAACAAATTTTCTTATATTCCAAAACTTTTTCACTTTGTTCATCACTCATTATTTTTTCTACTAATTCATGTTCTGGAGATAATACACAATATGTTGCTCCAAATAAAGTATCACAACGAGTAGTAAATACTGTAAATTTATAATCGGTATCTTTAATTTTAAAATCTACATGAGCGCCAATACTTTTACCTATCCAGTTTCTTTGAATCTCTTTAGTAGAATTAGGCCAATCAATTTCATCTAAACCACTTAATAATTTCTCAGCATATTTTGGAATATCAATAACCCATTGTCTCATGTTTTTTCTTACAACAGGATATCCACCACGTTCACTTTTGCCATCAATAACTTCATCATTAGCTAAAACTGTACCTAACTCTTCACACCAGTTAACAGGCATATCAACTTCACGAGCTAAACCATCATTATATAAGTTTTTAAATATCCATTGTGTCCATTTATAAAACGATGGATCACTAGTACTAACTTCTCTATCCCAATCATATGAAAAACCTAACATTTTTAATTGTTTTCTAAATACTTCAATATTAGCTTCTGTAAATCCATCTGGATGATTTCCAGTTTTTATAGCATATTGTTCAGCTGGCAAACCGAATGAATCGAAGCCCATTGGATGTAATACATTATATCCTTGCATTCTTTTCATTCTACAAACTATATCAGTTGCAGTATATCCTTCAGGATGCCCAGCATGTAAACCTACCCCTGATGGGTAAGGGAACATATCCAAAGCATAATATTTTGGTTTACTAAAATTTCTTATATCAGTTTTAAAAGTATTATTTTCTTCCCAATACTTAATCCATTTACTTTCTATTTCTTTTGTATTCATTTTTATCAACCTTTCTTCTAATAATTCTTCCTATTATTTCATAAAAACTATAAATTAAAGCAATCAAGAGTACAAAACCTAATAAGAGTTCCAATATATAATTCCATTTAGGTAAACTAACTATAGTACCAGTCAAACTTATTATTAATGGATCAATAAATGTTACAATTAGTCCAATTTTATTAGGCTTTAATTCTTTATTTTTAAACCCAAACCTCACCTTTAAAAACTCAACTTGTAAACTATCTAATATTGTTTTCTTTTTTAAACCCCTTATATAATAAAATATTAAATATATTATAAAAAAAACAACATATGATAATACAAACAAAAATATTGATTCCATAATAACCTCCAATAAAAAAATTCTCAAGCCAAAGGACGAGAGAATTCGTGGTACCACCTTAATTTTATACTCTTAATCTATAAAGGAATTACCCTATAACATCCAAAAGCAAGTTCATAAATTTCTTTTATTAGTTTCCACCAACCACTAACTCTCTATAAATAAGAATATTTACTACTACTCTTTCTTCATCTGCATACATAGATTATATAAGATAATTTGAAAAAATGCAATAATTTAAATATAACATTTTAAATTTATGAGGTTACTATATTATATGTTGTTAAACCTGTTGATGAATCTGTTGTTCCTTTTGTTATATTTATATTGTTTGAAATATTAACTACAGGTTTTACATTTCCATTGTTACCCTGTTTATATACAAGTCCATAATTCGAATCCCAGAAAGCCGTTCCAGTTACACGTTTTCCAGATACTAATCTAATTCCCCAATGTATGGTTGGCATTTTAAGAGAATCTCCACTCTCTTTAATATCTATATATTTATTTGCTAACCAATATTCATAGTGTCTTAAATCAGTGTTTTCAAATAACATAGCATAAGCTTTGCTACTAGTTGATAGTCCTAATGATGCAGTTTCATCATTTGTTTTTGTTAAAGTTGTAGGATAGTAAGAATAATAGTCTCTAACATATTCCTCTGTTCTATCACCATTATAAATAAATTTATCTTCATTTAAAGGATAAAAGGTAGGTGTAACAAGACTTTTTTCTATACCATTTGATGTTTTTACGTATAATATATATCCTGATGAATGTCCTTTAAATAAAAATGTTATTTTGTTTAAATATTCTCTTAGAGTTCCTTCTTCGTAATATGTTCCTACATTATATGGAGCTTTTATTCCAACATTCATTGGACTATATCCAGTTACTCTATTTACATCTTCTACATTTATACTACGCGATGTCAATCCAATATTACCATCTGCAAAAGGTTCGGCACATTTTGCTAAATCTTCTTCAGCATTAACATATCCGTCAGCATATGTTAATGTATATTCTTCATGTAAAACACAAGATGTTTTGCTATTTACATCAGAAGTTACTTTTGTTACTGCTTCTAATTCGCCATTTTCAGATACTCCTAATATTCTCCAATCACATATTTTTTCATTCATATTAGGTGAATCATAGTTAATACAATCTCCAATTTCAGCACCCGCATTTATCGCCTTAGCAAACGACCCCACAACTGCTCTATTTTCATATACCATGGCATCCGTAGCATCAAAACCAGCTGTTGTTAATGTTTGTTTTAGATATGTAGTTGCTAAAGTTTCATCTACTATATTATTATTTTGTTTTTGTGAAATAACATAATTTTGATAAATGTTTTCAGCTAAAACCATTCGAGGATTATCTATTTCTCCTATTATGTCTACTTTTAAAGATAAAGTTTTTTTCATATCGATAGATTGATCTTTTCCACTATCAATAAAACTCACTTTTAAACCATAATTATGAATTGCATCTTCTTCTATATCTACATTAGCAAGAATTTTTTGAGTTTGGTAACCTTCTATAAGAAAATTTCTAATAAAACCACTAGTAGTTTCACCTGTTGTTTTATTGACTAATTCATATCTTAAATCACTTTCATTAATAAAATCATTTTCAACATTATCAAATACAATTGTGTATTTGGTTGTTGCGTTTCCAGTATTTTTTATACTAAAAGTTTTTTCATCTAATGTTGTATCCGGCATAATATTATCTCCAACAATAACCCCATTACCATCTCCATACACTAATGCTAGGTTTGCAGTACTAACTGAAATAGATTTATTATTTGTATTACCAGTTACTTGAGTTAAAAAGTATGCATATGTTAATCCAACTAATAATAAAAGTACTAAAAATATTCCCGTTACACTTACTATTATTTTTTGTCGTCTATTCATAGACTATTTCACTCCTTCTTTTACAATATCAACTTCAGTGGTGTGATATCGTGTTGTATTCTAAAATAATAATACAATATATTTTTTTTATTTTCAACAAAAATCGACATATTTTTTCTTTTTTTATAGAAGTGAGTGTTCTAGTAATAAAAATACTATAAGCGTTATTTTTTATAGAAATAAAAGTTCTAGAAAAAATAAAAAACATTGAATCTCTTCAATGCTCTTTTACTTATTATTAAGTTCATGCATATTAACTCTTTTTGGTAAATCTCTATGCTTAGAATCTTTCAATAACAAATGAGGTTTTACTTTTAAAACTTTTGCTATTTTTTCTAATGTATCTACAGGTATATTTCCTTTATCATTTTCTATATCACTAATATATCTTGCACTTAAACCGCATCTTTCAGCAAGTTCTTCTTGTGTAATTTTATTAGAAAATCTATAGTATTTTACATTAGAACTAATAATTACTTTTAATTTTTTAGGTTCCATTCATATCACCATTTTTAGTTTATTTTACTTTACACTTTTTTTACACGAAGTGTTACCACTGAACTAATAATATTACATAAACTAAGTGAATTCTAGCGATTCGATAAAACCTTATTTAACTTCTAATTATTCGACATATTATTTTATTTTTTAAATAAAATAGTTGTATGATATTTTTATTTATGTTATAATGAATTCATGTCACAGGGGTGTGGTATAATGGTAGCATAGGAGTCTCCAAAACTTTTGATGGGAGTTCGATTCTCTCCACCCCTGCCAGATTGATAGTAAACTCGAACTTTTCGAGATAAAATTTAAAACGACTTGAAGATAAGTCGTTTTTATGTTATTATGTATATAGATGAAGGAAACTTCATATAATAAAAAAGGAACATCTAATATCGCAAGTTGGATGTTGCCAAATAGATTGGTTCACCTAATTCAATGCTGAGTTAGGTGATTTTCTTTTCATATCAATACTATAAATAGTAATAATACTAATAGGAAGATAAGTATGATTAATGAAAAAATTAATAAATCTTTCTTAAACATATTATCGCCTCCCTTCTTTTGAAGTTTGGCAATCACCCAACTATTAAATATTCCTATAAAAATTATATCAAATAGTTTAATCATTTAAAATTGTATTTTATACAAAAATATAATTGTTTTTTATAAACAAATAAAGATGTGAAATCACACCTTTATAAATCTAGTTATACAACTTATAAAAAATAATACTGTGCCGAAAATTGTCATTTTTTAGCATTAGAATCATTTTAGTTATATTTTTAATATATTTTTATAATATTATAATGGTGATTTATATGTTAGTAAGTTATAATGCTCGTGAACTCGATTTAGTTGCTAGACTTATGAGGGCCGAAGCATTAGGAGAAGGTAATTTAGGTATGCTTATGGTTGGTAATGTCATTGTAAATCGTGCTATTGCCTCTTGTGATATTTTTAAAAACATTAGAACTTTATACGATGTAGTTTATCAATCTCCTGGTGGTTTTAGCGGCATAAATTCTTCACTTTTTTATTCATCAAGCACTACATTAGAAAAGAATCTTGCAAAAAGAGTTATCATTGGAGAATACTATCATCCTGCTACTCATTCTTTATGGTTTTATGCCCCTGGTACTGGTAAAAATTGTAATAGTAATTTTTATAATCAACCACTATCCGGTAAATATAAAAATCATTGTTTTTATAACCCTACTCCAGGAACGTGTAAAGAGCTATATTAAATAGCTCTTTTTTTAATTTAAAAATTCTTCATCTTTAAAGTTTTGTGTTATATTCTTATAATTTTTATCATATTCATTAAACTTCTTGATAACTACTTCAGGTTTATCGAAATCTAAACATCTATTATATAAACTTTGTAATTCTTCTAACTCTTTTTTATTTTCTGCTATCTTATCTAATTCATCATATTCTAAATAATCATATTCTAAATACTTTTCAATACAAGACATATCAGGTGTTAACCCTGGTACAAAAAACTTTTTATAAGTACCTAAACCATATACTTTTTCATAAGTAGTTGGATATACTTCATACCCATCTGATTCCATTCTTTCAATATAATATTTTGTTATTAATTCATAATTACTTAAATCCACTTCTTTACTCAATATTTCTTTATTAGGATAATTAATTTTAATTACTATATCATCTTCTAATTTATAATAACTAATAATTAATCTTCCATTTAATTCATTGGATTTATAATACATTTTTTTTGTTAAATATTCATCATCACTTACAAATACATAAAATGCTTTATTATCATATAACATATAATCACATCCTATAATAATTGTACCATATAAATAAAAAAAAGAAACTATAATTTATATAGTTTCCTCTACGAAATAAGTTCTTAATTTAAAAAGCTTTAAATAAATTTTTATTAAAATCTTTTATTATACATTTTTCTTAAATTGAGAATTATATAAATCAGCATAGAAACCATTTTGTTTCATTAGTTCTCTATGTGTACCTTGTTCTATTATATTACCATCATTCATTACAAGTATTAAATCTGCATTTTTTATAGTCGATAATCTATGTGCAATAATAAACGAAGTCTTTCCATCACACAATTTATCCATTGCCTTTTGTACTAATTCTTCAGTTCTCGTATCTACACTACTTGTTGCTTCATCCAAAATTAAGAAAGGAGCATCTTTAATCATACCACGAGCAATTGTTAATAATTGTTTTTGCCCTTGACTAATATTATCGTTATTGCTTACTTTTGCATCTAAACCACCAGGTAATGTTTTTATAAAATGATCTACTCCTACTACTCTACATGCATCCATTATATCTTCATCACTAACGTTTTCTTTATTAAACTTTAAATTATCTCTAACACTTCCATCAAATAACCAAGTATCTTGTAAAACCATATCAAATAAATCATGTATATCATCTCTACTTAAATCTTTAATAGATACACCATCAATTAATATATCTCCAGAATTTATTTCATAAAATTTCATTAATAAATTAACCATTGTAGTTTTACCAGCTCCTGTTGGTCCAACTATTGCAACTTTACTACCAGGTTTTACTTTAGCACTAAAATCTTTTATTATAGTTCTATTATCATAATAACCAAATTTTACATTTTTAAATTCTATTTTACCCTTTATATTATTTTTATTTAATTTACCATTTAAATTACTTTCATCAGTCATCTCTTCTTCATCTAAAAATTCAAAAACTCTTTCACTTGCAGCAGCAGTCATTTGTAACGATGTCATTGCTTGAGCAATTTGACTTAAAGGATTAGTAAACATTCTTACATAAATCATAAATGCTACAATTACCCCAAACGAAATATAATTATTCATAACTAATAACGCACCTACAACACAAACTGCAACATAACCTAAATTTCCAACAAACATCATTATAGGTTGCATAATGCCTGATAAAAACTGACTCTTTCTATTACTATCATATAATTTAGTATTCAACTCGTTAAAATTATTAATAGCATCTTTTTCTCCATTATATACTTTAACTATATTATGACCTGAATAAATTTCTTCTATAAACCCATTCAATTCTCCAAGTTCTTTTTGTCTTTGAGTAAAATACTGTTGAGACTTACCTAATAATAGCCCCATAAAACTAAAGCCAAAAACACTTGATACAATAGCAGTTATAGCCATTATCCAATTAGTTACAAACATCATAATTATAGAACCTAAAAATAATGTTATACTTGTTACTAATGAAGCAAAACTATGATTCATATTTTGAGCAATAGTATCTATATCATTAGTTACACGTGATAATACATCTCCTGTTTCATGAATATCAAAATATTTTAAAGGAAGCTTATTAATCTTTTTACTAATATTTGTTCTTAATCTTTTAGCAAAATTATTTGAAATAGTAGTCATAAGTAAAGATTGAATATAATTAAATAAAGAACTAATTATGTATATTATAGCCAATAATAAACCAATACTTTTTACACGAGCAATATCCATTTTAGGTTTTATAATATTAAATATTGATTCAGGTAAAGAATCTACTTTATCTAATAAAGTATTTACATCACTATCTTTATCTATTGAAGATAATATATTACTAAATTCTTTTTTATCTTCTACACTTATATTCTTATCATTCATTATATCTTTAATAATATTTTCATTTATATTTGGTTGTAAACCTAAAGTAATAGTATCAGTTAAATCAGATAATTTATTAGGAGCAACTAAAGCTAAAATTGCACTGACCATAGCAAGCACTAATGAAAGAATCAAAAGATAACGCCATTTATTCAAACTATTAAATAATCTTTTTATTGAACCACCAAAATCTTTAGAAGTCTCTGGCAAACCTCTATTTGGTCCCATTGGTCTAGGCATTTTCTAACTCCTCCTTTGATAATTGTGATAATGCAATTTCTTTATATACTTTACATTTCTTTAATAACTCTTTGTGTGTTCCTATACCAACACACTCACCTTTATCTAATACAACAATCTTATCCGCATGAATAATAGTACCTATTCTTTGAGCAACAATTAAACTAGTTGCATCTTTTGTATATTTCTTTAATTCTTGTCTTAAAGCTAAATCAGTTTTATAATCTAACGCTGAAAAAGAATCATCAAATATATATATTTCAGGATCTCTTGCTATCGCACGAGCTATAGACAAACGTTGTTTTTGTCCACCAGATATATTAGTACCACCATAAGCAATATGTGAATCATACTTTTTATCCATCTTAGTAACAAATTCTGTACCTTGAGCAACTTCTATTGCTTCCTTAATTTTATTTAATGTAGGAGCCTTTTTACCATTATCCCCATAACTAACATTTGACTTAACACTACCCGTAAACATAACTGCCTTTTGTGATATATATCCAATTTTATTATGTAGAGTTTCTAATTTATAATCTTTTACATTTACACCATCTACTAATATTCTACCTTCAGTAACATCATAAAATCTTGGAACCAAATTAACTAAAGTACTTTTACCACTACCAGTAGACCCTATAAAAGCAATTGTTTCGCCTTTATTAACTTTAAAACTAATATTTTTTAATAAATACTCATCTGCATCAGGATATTTAAATGAGACGTTTTTAAATTCAACAGTACCAACTTCTTTACCTTTTATTTCATTTCCATCTATAATAGAAAACTCTTCATCTAATACTTCATTAATACGACATGCAGAAACATTAGCTCTAGGCCAAATCATAAATATCATTGCAAGCATCAAAAATGATGCTATAACTTGCATACCATAACTAGAAAAAACTACCATATTACTAAATAAAGTAATTTTATCTACCATACCTGCTTCTTCAATTAAGAATGCACCGATAAAATAAATTCCCAAAGTTAAAAAATGCATAACTAAATTCATAACAGGATTCAAAATTGCAAAACATCTTTGATTAAATAACTGAGTTTTAGTTAACTCATTATTAACGCTCTCAAATCTATTCTCTTGATACTCTTCAGCATTAAAAGCTCTAATAACTCGTATACCACTTAAACTCTCACTAGTAACACCATTAACTCTATCTATTAATTTTTGTACTTTCTCAAATCTTGGAAATACAATAATTAATAATATTCCAATACTAACTAATAATATTACTACTCCAGCTCCAGTAAGCATACTCCATTCTAAACTTTTACCAACTATTTTACTAATAGCCCATACAGCCATTATAGGTGCTTTAATTAACATTTGTAATCCCATAGAAATTAACATTTCTAATTGTGTAACATCATTAGTAGTACGTGTAATCAAACTACTAATAGAAAATTTCTTTATCTCAGCAGTACTAAATTTACATACTTTATCAAATATTTTCTTTCTTAAATTCAAAGAAAAATTAGCTGATAAATTAGAAGAAAAATAACCTACTAATATAGCTGATAATAAACTACCAAAAGCACATAAAAGCATTAAACCGCCTTTACTTAAAATATCCCACATTTTACTACTTTCACTTTGTATTAAAGTAGTTATACCACTCATATAATCAGGTATTTTTAAATCTAACCAAACTTGAAAAGCTATTAATCCAACACATAAAACTATTAAACCAATATCTTTCTTATTAAAATTCTTAAATATCTTTAACATATATTTCTTCCCTTCATTAATTTATATATATAACTCAAAACTATATTCTATTATTTTTTATACTAAAAATCCTACAACATATTAAAATTATATGACTTCGTATGATTAAAAGTCAAGAAAACAAGAATACTTTCTATTAATAAAACTATAATTATTAAGAAAGGAATTTATATGAAAATTATAAAAAATTTATTTTATTTATTTCTACCTATTTTATCAGGAACAATCATTGGTTTAATAACTTCTAACTTTATGGATTATACCTCATTAATAAAACCACCATTAGCTCCACCAAATATACTTTTTCCAATTATATGGTCAATAATTTATTTATTAATGGGAATAGCATATTATTTTTATAAAAATAATAATGATACAAATTACATTTATTACATACAATTAATTGTTAATCTTTTATGGTCTATTATCTTCTTTATATTAAAATGGAGATTTATTTCAATATTATGGATAATACTATTAGATATTTTAATTATTTTAACAATGAAATTTTTTAAAAATAATAGTAAAATATCTTTCTATTTATTTATTCCATACATACTATGGTGTTTATTTGCAACATACTTAACAATAGGAATCTATATATTAAATTAATGCTTAAAGCATTTTTTTTATTTAAAAAAATAAAATTAATTAGGTGATGAAAGTGTTTGTAGAAAATATTCATGGAAGAATAAGATTTATATTTGTAATAGTATTAGTTATGTTTATCGCTATAATTATTAGAGTATTTTATATTCAAGTAATTGATTATAATAAATTAAATGATTTAGCTGACAATCTTTGGAGTAGAAATTTACCTATCACAGCTGATAGAGGTTTAATATTGGATAGAAATGGTAAAATACTTGCTGAAAATATAACAACAGTAAGTTTAGTTCTTATTCCAAATCAAATAGAAAATAAAGAATTAGTTACAAAAGATTTAGCAACTATATTAAATGTTAGTTATGATGAAATGTATAAACATGTTAATAAAAGAACTAGTATTGAAAGAGTTCATCCAGAAGGAAGACAACTTTCTTATGAAATAGCTGAAAAAATTAGTAATTTAAACTATGATGGAGTTTATCTAGTAAAAGAAAGTAAAAGATATTATCCATATAATAATGTTCTAAGCCATGTATTAGGCTATGTAGGTATTGATAATCAAGGTCTATCAGGAATTGAACTAGAATATGATAAATATTTAACTGGTAAAAGTGGTGCTATAAAATATTATAGTGATGGTAAAGGAAATAGATTAGATAAATCCGAAGTATATGTTGAACCTCAAAACGGTATAAACGTTACACTTACAATAGATTTAGATATACAACTTTCTATAGAACGAGAATTAGATAATGTCATGACTAAATATAATCCAGAACAAGCACTTATAGTTGTTGCTAATCCAAATACTGGAGAAATATTAGGTATGTCTTCAAGACCAAATTTCGATTCTAATAATTATCAAAAATATGATATCAATACAATTAATAGAAATCTTCCTATATGGGCAACATATGAACCAGGTAGTACATTTAAAATAATTACTCTTGCGGCATCATTAGAAGAAAAAACTATAAATATATTTGATGATCAATTTCATGATAGTGGTTCAATTCATGTAGATAGTGCAAGAATAAAATGTTGGAAAAAAGGAGGACATGGTAGTCAAACTTTTTTAAACGTTGTAGAAAATTCTTGTAACCCAGGATTTGTAGTAATGGGACAAAAATTAGGTACTGAAAGACTTTATAAATATATTACTGAATTTGGTTTTGGTAAAAAAACAGGAATAGATTTAAATGGTGAAAGTACTGGAATATTATTTAAATATGATAATATCGGTCCCGTTGAACAAGCAACTATGTCATTCGGACAAGGTATAAGTGTCACCCCTATTCAACAAATAGCTGGAGTATCAGCAGCAATAAATGGAGGTTATTTAAATACTCCGTTCATAGTTAAATATTTAAGTGAACCCGAAACTAATACAATTATTTTAGAAAATAAAAAAAATACCACTAAACAAGTGATAAGTAACGAAACTAGTAAATTAGTAAGATATGCATTAGAAAGCGTTGTTGCAAACGGTACGGGTAAAAATGCTTATATAGAAAATTATAGAGTTGGCGGTAAAACAGGTACAGCTCAAAAAGTAAATAATGGTATTTACATGGTTGGAAATTATATTGTTTCTTTTATAGGTTTTCTACCAGCCGATAAACCTGAATATATAGTATATGTAGCAATAGACAATCCAAAAGGAGTTACTCAATACGGAGGAACCGTATCTGCACCTATAGCAAAAAACGTAATGAAAAATATTATAGATATAAAAAATATAAAACAAGATAACACTGGTATGATAAGACAAGAATATACTTGGTTAGATACAAAATATATTTTATTACCAAACGTTGTTGGAATGAACGTGAATGATGCAAAAAAAACTTTAAAAGGTTTAAAGTTAGAATATTCAGGTTCAGGGAGTACTGTAATAGAACAAATTCCAGCTCCAAATCAATATATAAAAGAAACTAATACTATAAAACTAATGTTAAAATAATAAAAAAATTGTAATTGATATATATGCCCTTTCATCATTTTAATTACTAACACATATATATTTTACAATTCAGTATTTAGGATATACTCCAAGGAAACATGCTTGTTTCAGGTAGGCATCTCCCTACTATAGCACTTTAGTGTTATGAGATAGCCACTTCCTAAAATTGCGGAGCGCAGACTGTTTTCATCATTATTAACATTGTCATTGTCAACATTGCCATTTTCATTAACGATGAATGCGTTATCGTTGCCCATATCACTATTGAAGTTGGCCGGAGAGAAAAAGGGATGATAATTCTCTCCAACTAATCAATACAATTTTATTTAATAGCACGATTCCCTATAATACAATTTAATTATAAGAAAACAATAAAATTGTATTACACCTTTATACTACTATACTTCAGCAACATTTTCAATCGTTTTTAGCGTTGTGAGTTCAAGTTTTGTTTAATTGTTTAAAATATAGAAATCTCAGTTCTAAAAAAAATAGCTTAATCCAATACAATTTCATAGTTTTTATCATAAAAAAAATTATTCTACTAAATAGATATAATTTTATGATATAATATAAATATAAAATTTTATTTATGACGTATTACTAAAAGTAATGAAGGATCAATATTTAAACCCTTGGCTATTTTCTCAATCGTATCAATTGTGACTTTTCTACCAGTTCTTTCTATATCTCCAATATAGTTTGCACTCAAATTTGACAACTCAGCAAGTCTCTCTTGGGATATATTAAGTTGTTTTCTATAATATTTAACATTTTCTTTAAAGGATTCTCTTAAAGTCATAACCATACCTCCCACTTCATTAATATTATGGTATGATTTTTTTCAAAATATAACAACCAACAACTTTGTTGTTTTTTAATAAAAAATAAGTTAGGAGAATAAAAAAAATGAACGAACAAACAATACTTACAGACTTAATAATTAAACAAATAATTCCTTATAATAAAAATTATTTAAAAGAAAATATAATAATTTCTATAAAAGAAGATTATATAATCATAAATACCCAAAAAAATGAATATACTTTAAAAATTGAAAAATAAAATTCTATTTTTTTAGAAAAACTATACAAATCAAATAATTTGATATATTCTATAGAAGCAAAAAATAATTTTAAAGATA
>JAZLAK010000119.1:0-5696 GCA_045613165.1 Bacilli bacterium
TATTAGAAATAAAAAAATGTAAAGGTATAAAAAATGATATAGAGCATAAATTTCTAACAGTTACTGTAGTTTCATATACTAAAACTAAATTTGGAGAAAAACTTAAAGATTACATATTAGAAAATGAATCTGGATTTAATGATAGTAATAAAATTGTGAAAAAAGCATATAATAAACAGAAGGAATATTTTAATGAGATATATAATATTGATGATTTTATTATGATATCTTCATTCCAAAAAAATGTTACTACAAGAAAAGATAGTAATGGTTCTGGAGGAAAAGGATTAACATTATTAATAGATACGTTAATAAATTCATCATTAGATGATTTTTGTTACTTGTTAAATAATAAAAGTGTACTGTATTTTAAACATCCTTACTTAAACCTATCAGAAGAAGGAACAATTGGTTTTAATAAAGAAAATGACTACATAAATAAAATACCAAGTATGGATATTTTTGCAAAAACAAAAAATTGTTTTAGTGGAACGATATATAATTTGAGTTTTATTTTGGAGGGAAAAGATTATGAATAAAATAGAATTAATTTTTGATAAAACTATAACTAGATTAGCAGGAAATGAGTTTGGATATAAAACATATTTAGATCAAGTAGTAAATAAAATAGATTGGAATAATAAAAATATAATTGTTTTTCCAAAAGAAATTGATAGAATTGCAATATCTTTCATACAAGGTTTTGTGCGAGATATATTAAAAAAAATTGATAAAAATAATATAGGAGAATTAGTAATCTTTGAAGCTAGTAGCAAAGAACTAGAAGAAAAGATATTAAATAATATTAAGTTTTAATGAATATAGAAGTATTTGTAGCCATTTTAGCATTAACATTATCTATTGTTTCATTTTTTTATTCGATAATTAACTCTCATAATTTAAATAAAATTAATATGAGACTTAATTATTTTGATATTTTCAAAGAAGATATCACTAAATCGTTTCCTGAATACTATACAAAATTTATATCAGAAGAAAGTTTAAAATTAAATGATGAAATAGGTAAAAATTTTGAAATTTATATAAATAACTTTAGAATTAAAATAAAATTTTTAATGTTTATTGATAAGAAAAATTATAAGAAATTAGACAATTATTTAGTAAGATTAGAGGAAGAAATAATAATTCTTCCTACTAGAAAAGAAAATAAGAATGAACATATTCAGAAAATTAATAATTTAGTTGAAAATATATATAAAATATTAGATAGACATTTTACTTAAAATTTAAGAGCAGTTGCTCTTTTTATATTCAATAATATAGATTTAAATATAACAATATGATAATTCGAAATGTTAATCATTACTAATAATGAATTATTAGCGCTAAGGAAATTTTAAAAAGTGTAAAAAATGTAACTTGTATATATAATTATATTAGGTGAAAAATGAATTGCTTAGAAGGATATATAGGAGGCGGAGGCCAACCTAAATTCAATATAAATGAAGAAAAAGAAATTCTAACAAAAGATGGATAGATTCTTTATTCAAAAAGATAGTAATTTAAAAGTAAAAAATAGTCATGATAATACACTAAAACAAAAAATATATAGAGATTTCTTAGAAAAACTATTAAGTAAAAAGTCTTTAGAATTATTACAAAGAAAATATAACGATAAAAGTTATTTAAACAAATAATTAAAATTATGTTATAATTAATAATAGATGAGGGAGTAGTTAGCATTATTATGTAATAAAGCCAACATACACGAGATTATCTGGTTTTATTTTAATTAACGAGACTTATCTGCAGTTACTGTAGGTACGTCTTTTTTTAATAAGTAAAGGAGAAATTATATGTTTTATAATAAAAAGGTAGAAGATATAGAAAAAGAATTAGAAACAAGTAATAAAGGATTATCAAAAGAACAAGTCTTAAATAGACAACAAAAATATGGTAAAAACACATTACCTAAAAAAGAACAAGATAGTATATTAAAAATATTCTTTAATGAATTTAAAGATCCGATGGTGATTTTATTATTAGTAGCAATCTTAGCATCTATAATAGCAGGTGAAGTAATAGATGCAATAGCAATACTATTCATTGTATTAATAGATGCTATGATGGGAACATATCAAGAAAATAAAGCTAACAATACTGCTGAAGCATTAGCAAAATTAGTAACAACAAAAGTTAAAGTAGTTAGAGATGATGATGTAATATCTATTGATGCTGAAGATTTAACTATTGGAGATTATGTACTATTAGAATCAGGAGATAAAATAAGTGCTGATATGAGAATAGTAGAAGCACATAATTTAATGGTTGATGAATCAATTCTAACTGGAGAAAGTGTACAAGTAAATAAAAATAGCGAAGTTATTAACAAAGAAAATGTTATTATAGCAGAACAAAGTAATATGGCTTTCTCAGGTACTACAGTAGTAACAGGTAGAGCAAAAGCAATAGTAGTAAATATTGGACTACAAACTGAAATAGGAAAAATAGCTGATAGTATAAATAATGCTGAAGAAGAAAAATCACCATTAACTATTAGAGTAGAAAAATTATCTAAACAAATTAGTATGTTAGTATTAGCAGTAGCAATTATTATAACTGTATTACTAATTATGAAAGATATTCCATATAATGAAATATTTTTATCAGTAATAGCACTTGCAGTATCAGCAATGCCTGAAGGTTTACCGCTAGCACTTACTATGGCTTTAACAATTGCATCTAATAAAATGGCGAAGAAAAATGTAATAGTTAGAAAATTAAAATCAGCTGAATCATTAGGAAGCTGTACAGTTATAGCAAGTGATAAAACAGGAACACTAACTGTTAATGAACAAACTGCTAAAAAAATTCTATTACCAAATAATGATGAATACGATATTACTGGAACAGGCTTTAGTTTTGAAGGTGAAGTAATAGGAAATAATATTGAATTAGCAAAAGATATAGCACTACTAGGAGTTATCAACAATGAATCAGATATAGATGAAGAACAACTAGTAGGAGATTCTATTGATATAGCATTTAAAGTACTAGGTAAAAAACTTGATATAGAAACTCATACAATTAAAAATCTAGAAATAATTCCATATGAATCAGAAAATAAATACTCAGCAGTATTTTATGAAAAAGATGGTGAAACTTACTGTACAGTAAAAGGTTCTTTAGAAGTAATAAAGTCTTTTTGTAAAAATATTAACTTAGTTAATGATAAAATGAATTCAACTATTTTAGAAGAACAAAACGAAAGACTAGCTAAAGATGGTTATAGAGTAATAGCACTAGCTAATGGTAAAGTAAAAAAACAAGATAAATACTGTTATGAAGATATAAAGAACTTAACATTTATGGGAATGGTAGGATTTATAGACCCTATAAGAAAAGAAGCAGTAGCATCTATAAATGAATGTCATAAAGCAGGAATAAAAGTATTAATGATTACAGGTGATCATCCTTTAACAGCATTCTCTATAGCAAAAGATTTAAAACTTACAAATGATTACAATGAAGTAGCAACTGGTATAGAAATAGATGAAGAATATGATAAAGGTGAAAAAAGTTTTGATGAATTTATCCGTACAAAATATGTATATGCAAGAGTTACACCACTACAAAAACTAAAAATAGTTGTATCATTAAAACGTCAAGGAGAATTTGTTGCTGTAACAGGAGATGGAGTAAATGATGCACCAGCATTAAAAGCAGCCAATATTGGTATTGCTATGGGTAGTGGAACAGATATAGCAAGAGAAACTGCAGATATGATTATTGTTGATGATAACTTTAAATCTATAGTAGCAGGAATAAAAGAAGGTAGAGTAGCATACGCCAACATAAGAAAAATAATTTACTTCTTACTTTCTTGTGGACTAGCTGAAGTAATATTCTTTTGTCTATCTATAATTTCAAATTTACCAATGCCATTAGTAGCAATACAACTATTATGGATTAACGTAGTAACAGATGGAATACAAGACTTTGCTTTATCATTTGAAAAAGCAGAAGAAGGTATTTTAAAAGAAAAACCAAGAGATCCAAAAGAATCAATATTTAATAGAAGTTTATTAAAAGAAATTATTGTTGCTGGTTTAGTAATAGGTGGCGTAGTATTTAGTATATGGTACTTATTACTAAATAAATTAAATATGGATGTATCTATAGCAAGAGGTTATATTATGGCTTTAATGGTATTTATACAAAACATTCATGTATTTAATTGTCGTAGTGAAAAGAAATCAGCATTCAAAGTACCAATAAAAAATAATTTATTAATAGTCTATGGAGTACTTGTTTCAGTTCTTTTACAAATTATTGTAATGGAAATACCATTTCTTTCAAAATTATTAAAGACAACTTCAATATCATTTATACATATAATATATTTAGCAATAATTGCATCTAGTGTACTTATAATATTAGAAATTTATAAAAAAATTAATTATAAAAAATAGGAGTAAAATATGGTAAAAAAGTTAAAACAAATAATTAAAGAAAGTGGAACTACAACAGCAACTGTATATATAATTTTAAGAGTGTTAGTCATCATATGTATGATACGTGAAATATTTAATGGAAATATATTCAATGCACTATTATGTGTATTATCACTTATATTATTTCTATTACCATTCTTTATAGAAAAGAAGTTTAAAATAGACTTACCAGTAACTCTAGAAGTTATGATATTCGCATTTATATTCTCAGCAGAAATACTAGGAGAAATAAATAACTTCTATGGAATTTTTAAAAACTTTGATACTATACTTCATACTATAAATGGATTTCTAGCAGCAAGTGTAGGTTTCTCTTTAATATATTTATTAAATGAAAATATTGAATCCTTTAAACTATCTCCCTTATTTGTTAGTATAGTAGCATTCTGTTTTTCAATGACAATAGGCATAATATGGGAATTCTTTGAATACGGAATGGATAAATATTTTAATTTTGATATGCAAAAAGACAAATATGTATATAAGATAAATACTGTAGAATTACATCCAGAAGATAAAAATGAAGTTATATTTATAAATGGTATAGATTATACAATTATGTATGACGAAAATGGTAAAGAATTAACTAAAATAGATGGATATTTAGATATAGGATTACATGATACTATAAAAGATTTATGGGTTAACTTTATCGGTGCATTTATATATAGTATATTTGGATATTTATACATAATTAACAAAGATAAATATCATATAGCAGAGAAAATATTGATTAAAAAAGTAAAATAAAACTACATAAATGTTCTATATATTAATACAAAGAACAAATATAGACTAAAAAAATAAGGTTTTATAAACGAAAAAGCCACAAATTAACGCAAATAAGTTATTATAAAAAAGCATAATAAGAATAGTAAAGTTAAGTATAAAGTGCAACTAGGTATAGTGCAGTAAAAATATTATGCTTATAAATATCTATATATTGTCGACTATAGATATTAAGTAGAGTGAAATATCACTCTTTTTTTATTTTTTATGATATTATTGTTTAAAGGAGTAAACTTATGAAAGTATTAACTATCAAACAACCGTGGGCTACTTTAATAGCAGAAGGTTATAAAGAATATGAATTTAGAACATGGAATACTAAATATAGAGGTGAAATATTAATTCATGCTGGACTAGGCATAGATAAAGAAGTATTAAAAAGATTTGAATGTTATAATCTAGAATATCCAACAGGATGTATAATTGCTAAAG
>JAZLAK010000120.1:0-5139 GCA_045613165.1 Bacilli bacterium
ACTAATAATCCGAGGATTTAATCATAAATTTTTGAGATTTGAGATTAAGAAGAGGATGTAAAAAAGAAATCTTAAAGAAGCATTATCAAGTTTTTAAAGAACAATATAAAAATAAATAAAAAGGTGACGATAGCTGAGTGGGAACACCTGTACCCATCCCGAACACAGAAGTTAAGCACTCAAACGCTGAAGATAGTGGCAACGCGAAAATAAGAAGTTGCCTTTTTTTGTGCGTTAAAATAAGTGTTTATCTACCTTTTTATTGAATAATGTTAATAATTATACTATAATTAATATTATTGAAACGAAAGGAAGTTTTTTATGACAAATAAAGAATTAGCTGATTTAATATTTCCAAATGTAAGTAGCGATACAAGTTATTATGAAAATAAGTATCCAGAAAGAAATTTACCAGAAAATGCTGTTGTCTCAAGATTTGCGCCAAGTCCTACAGGTTTTGTACATATGGGAAGTCTTTTAAGTGCATTCGTTGAAAACTTTGTACCTAAAACAACAAATGGTATTTTTTATCTACGTATTGAAGATACTGATGGTAAAAGAACAGTAGAAAATGGTATAAATGGAATAATTAAGGATTTAAATGATTTTGATATCAAAATTGATGAAGGTGTTTTATCAGAAAATGAATCAATTGGTAATTATGGACCATATATTCAAAGTGAAAGAAAAGAAATTTATGAATCTTATGCAAAAAAACTTATTGAAGAAGGTTTAGCATATCCGTGTTTTTGTACTGAAGAAGATTTAACTTCAATGAGAGAAAAACAAGAACATAAAAAAACTAGAATTGGTTACTATGGTAATTGGGCTAAATGTAGAGACTTAACAAATGAGGAAAGAGCTGAAAGAATTAAAAATGGTGAAAAATATATTATAAGATTAAAATCACCAGGTAATTTTGAAAGAAAAGTAATATTAAATGATTTAGTTCGTGGAAAAATCGAAATGCCTGAAAATGATATCGATGTAGTTTTAATAAAAGGTGATGGTTTACCAATATATCACTTTGCACATGCAATTGATGACCATTTAATGAGAACTACTCATGTATTAAGAGGAGAAGAATGGATTTCTTCATACCCAATTCATACTCAATTATTTAGTATATTAAGATTTAAAGAACCTAAATATGGACACTTAGGACTTGTCATGAAAATTGATGAAACAGGTGCTAGAAGAAAATTAAGTAAAAGAAAAGATCCAGAAGCAGCCGTTAGTTATTACCATGAAAAAGGAATCCCTATAGAAGCAGTAAAATTATACTTATTAACAATAGCAAACTCTAATTTTGAAGCATGGTTAGACGCAAATCCTAATTCTTCAATATATGATTTTAAATTTGATTTCAAAAAAATGAGTGATAGCGGTTCTTTATTTGATGTTGAAAAATTATTAAATATTTCCAAAAATTATATAAGTAAATTAACTGCAACTGAAGTATATGAAAATTTATTAAAATATACAGAGGAATATGATAAAGATTTTAACAATTTAATAAAACAATACAAAGAATATACAATTAATATATTAAATATTGAAAGAGAACAAAAAAAACCAAGAAAAGATTATGCGTCATATAGTGATATTAAAGAACATATTTGGTATATGTTTGATGAATTATTTAATTCAAAAAACTATGAATTCCAAAATATAACTGATAAAGAAGAAATAAAAACTTTATTAACAACTTATATTGAAAAATATTATGTTGAAAATGATGATAAAGAAACTTGGTTTAATAAAATTAAATTATTATGTGATGAATTTAATTATGCAAGTAACATGAAAGAATATAAAGAAAATCCTGATAATTTCAAAGGAAATATAGCAGATGTATCTACAGTTATTAGAGTTGCTATAACTACAAAATCAATGACACCTGATTTATTTGAAATTATGAAATTATTAGGAAAAGAAAGAATATTAAAGAGATTTCAACAATTATTTTAAAAAAGTTAATTAACGACACAATATTTAAAATTTCATTTTATATTGACAAAATAAAAATATTGTTTAATAATCAAAATTGAAGGGGGGCTATAAGCCCGCCTTTTTATATATAGAAAGGTATGAGTATGTTTAAAGATAATGATAAATATTTGTCTATTAGCTTGAAAATGTATCTATTTGTATTATTTATTATATCTATAATGAAGATAGTTGGGTTAGATTATTTTGGAATAGATATAAATAATAATTTTATAATTAATATTAGTAAAGCTATGACTAAATATAATATAATTAACATTTGGTATTTTCTAACCTTAACATTTTATTCTTATATTATGTACTGTTTAATATGTGAAACCAAAAATAAAAAAATATTGATTGTATCAATAATAGTATCACTTATTAATATGACTTTATTTTTAACTATAAAACCATATATGAATCAATTAGAAATAATGGTTATAGATTTTTCGTTATATATAATAGGTGCGAGAATTTGTTCAAATGATAAGACTTTTAAATTTTTGAAAAAAGCAATTGGTATATTTTTATTAAATATATTATATCAATTAATTTCTTTAATGATTAGAAATGTAAGTTACACTGAAATGAATATTGATAATAATATATTATGGTTAATATTAAATGTAGATTACATTATTTTAATGTACCTAACGTATTTAATATTTGTAGAAAGGAGAGGTATTAAATGGGAGGAAGTTGGTTCATTTTCGCTGAAGAAACTAAACTTAAAGAACTTGCTAACAAAATTGCAAAAAAATTGGCATAATTTTAAAAAGCAAGATAAAGTTACAAAATTAACTTACATCTTTTATTTTATATTTAGTTTAATATGGAATACTTTAAGTGTAATTGTAATTTTATTGGTAGCAAAACTAAACGATACTTTTATAGAATGTATATTTATTTTAACTTCATTTTGGTTATCAAAGAGATCATTTGGTAAAGCATTTCATTTATCAAGTATGTCTAAATGTTTTATAGTTTCTAATTTAAGTTATTATATTCTTAATAGAATTACTACTCCATTAGGAATAAGTATTATAGTTCCAATATTATTGGGAGTGGGTTTATCTTATATAACCTCAAAATTAGTTAAGAAAACATACAAAACATTATATAGAGGAATGCCTGAAGAATTATTTGAAGAAACAATATTAAAAGTTGTAGATAAAAATAGTTTGAAATACAAAATATGTTATGATTTTTATATAAAGAATAAGAGCATTATTTCACTAGCAATAAAATATAATTATACTGAATCAGGTATTAGAAAAATTAAAGATAGAGTAAATGAGAAAATAAAAAGACTTAACTAAAGTCTTTTTTTGTGACTATTTGTATCACTTACCTAGTGTATATTTATAATAGGTTCATATGCGAAAACATCTATAATGTTTGAATATATTAAAATTAAGATTTAAAATATATATTAAGAAGTATTAGAGCAATAAATTTTTATTTTAATTAACTAAATATTGACTAATCTTTTTTTATAAGGAGTATATATGAAAAAAGTAGAATTATTATGTCCAGCAGGAAATAGAAAAATGTTAGAAATGGCAGTGCAAAATGGAGCTGATGCAGTATATTTATCAGGCGTTAAATTTGGTGCACGTAAATTTGCAAATAATTTCACAAATGAAGAATTAATAGAAGCCATAAATTATTCTCATTTATATGGAGTTAAAATATATGTAACAATAAATACATTAATTAAAGATAATGAAGTTGAGGAATTTTTAGAATATGTTGAGTTTTTACATAAATCAAATGTAGATGCTGTTTTAGTTCAAGATTTAGGGATGATGACATTATTAAGAAAAATGTATCCAAATCTAGAAATTCACGCATCAACACAATTTCATAATCATAATATAGATGATTTAAAATTTTTAAAAGAATTAGGTGTAAAAAGAGCTGTATTAGCAAGAGAACTTTCTTTAAATGAAATAAAGAATATGGATATAGATATTGAAAAGGAAGTTTTTGTACATGGTGCTTTATGTATTTGTTATTCAGGACAATGTTTAATGTCAAGTTTAATAATGAATCGTAGTGGTAATAGAGGTGAATGTGCAGGCATGTGCCGTCTTCCTTATAAATTATTAGAAAATGATAAATTAGTACAAACAAATGGAGAATATTTATTAAGTACAAGAGAATTTTGTACAATAGAAAATTTAAGAGAAATATTAGATGCCAATGTAGATTCTTTAAAAATAGAAGGAAGAATGAAAAGTCCAGAATACGTAGGTTTCTTAACAAAATTATACAGGAAAGCAATAGATGATTATTATAATAATAAAGAAATAATTATAACAAAAGAAGATATTGAAAAGTTAAAATTGCTTTTTAATAGAGAATTTACTAAAGGGTACTTGTTAAATGATGACAAAAATTTAATGAATCAAAAGAGCCCTAATCACATAGGAGTAGAAATCGGTGATGTAATAAATGTAACTAAAGACAAAATAAAAATTAAGCTTTCCAAAAAATTAAATCAGGGAGACGCTATAAGATTTAAAAATAATGAAAAAGGTATGTATATAAATTTCATGTATAATGATAAAAATAAATTAATTAATTCTGCAAAAGCAAATGAAATAATCTATTTAGATAATAAGATTAATGTAAGTGATAAAGATGTAGTTTTAAAAACTATAGATAAACTTTTATTAGAAGAAATAAATAATTATCCTAATAAAAAAATACCAATAGATATTTTTGTTGAAATTAAAAGAGATAAACCAATTAAAATAGTATTCAATGATGGAATAAATAAAATAGAAGTATACGGAGAAAAACCTTACACTGCAATTAATCAATCAATTGAAGAAACAATAATTGTTGAAAAAGTTAGCAAATTAGGAAATAGCATTTATTCTATAAATAATATTGATATTGATTTAGATAAAAATTTATTTATACCTATAAAAGAAATAAATGAAGTAAGAAGAAATGCAATAGAAAAACTAAATAATGAACGTTTAAAAGCAAAAGTCGAATTTAAAAAAGTAGATGTAAGTTTAGATAAAACTAAAGAAATAATTACAAATAAAATAAGTATATTAATAGATTCAAAAGAAGACTATTTATATTTTAAAGAATTCAAAGATATTGATATTTATACAGAGAATAAAAGTA
>JAZLAK010000121.1:0-7118 GCA_045613165.1 Bacilli bacterium
TACAAATGAAAAAAAATCTATTAATTAATTTTACACCATATTATGAATGTAAAAATTGTGATAATGAAATATTTGTAGCAAATGCAATATATGAAGCAACTTTAAACTTATCTAAAAATGAAATTCTTTATGTATTAAAAAAAATAAAATGTCTATGTAGGAATTGTGAAAAAGAACACTATTTTGAAATTGATGATGATAGATTTAAAAATATGTCAAAAGAAATTAAATACTCAATTTTAGAAAAAAACAAATTACTAGAACATATACAACTAATCCAAACATATACTGATAACGAACTTGTATTAGCACAATGTAATTTAATTTTAAAGGAGATAGATGAAGATAATGACTAATATGATAAATTATAATTTATATGAAAAAATTGAAAATAAAGATGGAACAATAACATATAAACCTTATGATATATCAAAAACTACAATATGTGGAAGAAATATAGAAAAAGTAATGCAAATATTAAATGGATTAGATTTAGAAAAAGAACACGAAATGACTTTAACTATGGAAAATCTTGGTAAATGGTGTGAATTAATTAAAAATGATATTAGAAATCAACAAGAGAAAGCATTAAAAGATATATTAAAAGGTGATTCAGATGAATAAAGAAAGTTTAGAAATAATCTTCTATGAAATAACAAACATTATAGAAAAATCAAATATATCTCCAGAAGATAAAATTGAATTACTTATCAATTTAAGAAGATTTTTAGTAGAAGATTATGAAAACAGCATAAAAGTATTACAAAAATATAGGAATGGTAAAAAGTATGAATAGTGAAATTTTAAGTATAGACACAATAACAAAAATGGTACAACTAGAAGCTGAAAACAAAGAACTTAAAGAAACATTAGTAAAAGTAATTGATGATGCTAATACATACTTACACCAATTAAGAAAAATATTAGATTATATAAACAAATGTAAGTATATGCCAGAAGCATATAAAAATGAAATATTAGATATAGTAAAGGAAAAAGATGAGAACAGGTAGATATTTATATTTTCAAGAAGATAATGGTAGTTGGTGTAATGCCATTAAAATAAAATCAGATGAAGAATTAGAGCAACAAATATATAAGCATAGAAACGAATATTACAAGTACATGCTTATAACTTATGAAAACGATACACCAATAGATTATAAAAGTGGTCTATTAGAACACGATAAAAGAAAGGTAAAAAAGAAATGAAAGAAATAACAAAAGAAGAAGTGTTAATGTTAAATGTTGGAACTGAATTTATTATATACAACCCATTAACAAAACAATTAAAAATAGAATCAGCTTCACCAATAGACATAGCACACAATAAACATTGTTATAGTGGATTAAGATTTTTTGTTATAGAGGTGGAAGATGAATGATGAGATTCTTAATGACATACGAAAAATCGGGGGGGCAACAACCGACACCGTATAAGACTAGAATCAGCAAATCATGGGGGGTGGAAAACTCCATGAGTAAAGGACAAGTCAATTTTGAAAAAGACAATGAATATTACACACCAAAAAGAATAGTAAAATATTTTGGAACATTTGATTATGATCCAGCAACAACAAAAGAAAAAGCTGATGAATTTGGAATAACTGAATATGACACTATTGAAACTGATGGTTTAAAAACTGACTGGACTAAATATAAACAAATATGGATAAACCCACCATTTACAGACAAACATAAATTTGTTGCAAAAGCATACGAAACATACCGAGAAAACCCATATATATATATATATATATATATATTGTTTCCGATAGAGTTTTTAACCACAGGAAGATTTCATAATATAACAAAAGGTTTAGGAGGAAAAATATACATACCAAGTGGAAGAATACCATTTGAAAGTGGTTTAGGTAAAAAAAGTAGTTCACCAGCATTTGGTAGTGTAATTTTAAAAGTACAAGATAAATGGGAAGTTGAGTTGCTTGATATTAAAGTATTTGAAGATATTAAGCAAGAAAGTTTATTTTAATGAAATTTGAGGTACAACCTAAACCTAAAAAGAATATAGACACCATAGTACAAACAATAAGATTTAATGGTGATTCATATAATAAAATATACGATTTATCAATTAAATATAATGTGAGTTTTAATTACATAGTTAATCAAATGATTAAATATGCAATAGATAATATGGAGGAAAATGAAAATGAATAAAAGAAATATAGTAATAGCATTTATTATTTTAGTATTAGGGGTTTTAGTTTTATCAACTATGAATGTATCAGAAGAAGTAAATACAACAATGATTAAACATGCAATATATTTAAAGAGTAGTAAACTACCAAAGAAATACAAACTTACACATTATGGATGGGACTGTAAAGGCTGTGGTGGTAAAACAGCAACAGGTTATAACATTAGAAAAACAATATGGTATAAAGATAAGCAATATGGAAAAGTTAGAATAGTTGCTATGTGTAGTAAAATGCCACTTTATTCAATTATTAAAATAAAGAATTATAAAAGAGGTGGAGATATAACTGCTATTGTACTTGATCGTGGTGTAGGCTGTTCTACTATTGATTTAGCAGTAAAGAATGAAAGAACTTCATATAAATATGGGATTCAAAAGAATGTAAAAATTGAGATATTAAGAAAAGGTAGATAATATGGAACGAAAAAAACCAGAGTTAGATAAACATGGTAATTTAAGTAAACATGATGAATTATTGATTAGGTTAACACTAGAAGCTCAAGAGGAAAAACCTAAACCAAAAGAAAGACCAAAAATATATATACCAATAGACCATAGATATATTGGAATGACTAAAAAAGAGAGGGATGAAATAAATGAGTGATGCAGTAGTAATTACAATTATAATTTGTTTAACATTAGTAATATTAGGTGTTATAGGTTTAAATAAGAGGTAATATATGACTGATAAGGAATTAAGTAGATATTATTACCTAAAACAAGAAATCGAAAACCTAGAAGAACGAATAACTACATTTGGTGTAGGTGTATCTAGTATTAAACCAAAAGAACTTGATATATCTAGTTCACCAGTATATGAAAGCATACAAGAAAAGATAGCTGAATTAAAAGATTTATGGATGAATAAAAGATTAGAAGCATTAGAAGAATATATCAAGATAGAAAGTTATATAACAAATATACCAGATACCGAGATAAGACAAATAATGAGATATAGGTATTTAGATTTAATGAAATGGGATGACATAGATTTTAAATTACATAATGGGATAAACTACTCAAAAAAGAAATATTATAAGTATATGAAAAATATCCCAGTTTATCCCACTCATATATGATATTATGTTATTGTAAGAAAGTATGTTAGAAAACATGCTTTTTTATGTGTCTATTTATGACACTTTCACATCTATTATGAGTATTGTAGGCATAATGAAAACTCCTTTGTATTAGTAGGATAATAAATACCCTTATCTATTCTTTATTAATTCATTTCATTATGTCTGCATTATTCATAACATCCTAGTTGCTATTAAAAAGTAGCACAGAGAAAAGAACTTACTGATAGAGTTCTTTTTTCTTTGGTATTTTTTAAGGAGGTATGTTATGAAATTTGAAAAAAGATTAGAAGCACCAAAGAAAACTAACAAATATTATGGAAAGCCTGATCCATTTATATCAAGTGGATATGGTATGTTTCAATGTGGTGGTAATTGTACTGACTATGCATATTGTAGATTTAGAGAAGCACAAAAAAATATGAATGCAAGTGATAAATTACCTACATCTAATGCTGGTACATGGTACAAAAAAGTAAAGGCTTCTGGAACATATAAAACAGGGCAAGTTGCAAAATTAGGTGCAATAGCAGTATGGGATAATGGGAAAGCAGGACATGTAAACATAGTAGAAGAAATATATGCTGATGGTACATGGATGAGTTCTAATAGTGGTTATAAATCAAGTTTATTCTATACTAGAAAGATTACTGATGGTGGTAAGTTTTACAAAAAAGGGTATAAATTACTTGGTTTTATTTATCCAGATGTAGAATTTGATGAAGATATTTGGTATCCAGGTACATACATCACATTAAAAAGTAAATATATAAGAACATCACCAGAGGTTAAAACTGATAATTATGTATATGTAAAAAATTGTATGGCATCAGTTAAACCAAAATTAACTTCAAAGAAGCCAAATGATAAAGCAAAATTTAAAGTTGGTGTAGAAGTTGAATTGACAAAGTTTGAAAGTGATAAAAAAGGAAATTTATGGGGAAGAATGAAAAACTCATATATTTGTGTAAATGATAGTTCTGGAAAACAAGTAAAAAAAGTAGATTAGAAAAGGAAATAGGAAGTTATGAAGAAAACAATAAAATTATGTGATAAAGAATACAATATAAAATCAAGTGCTTATACATTATTCAAGTATAAGAACGATACAAATAGAGATTTATTAAAAGATATTCAAGAAATAGGTAATAGTGCTAATGAATTAAGTGAAACCGAGAAATTAGGAAAAATTACTGATATTTTATTAAGAATTACATACACATTAATTGAAGAAGCTGATAAAACACAAGTAAATTCATTTGATGATTTCTTAAAAGGTTTAGATGGTATATTTGATGACAACTCATGGATAAACGAGGTAGTAGAATGTGCTATAACACCCTTTTCAAGAGGGCAAATACAAGCCAATAAAGAACAGTAATAGTAATAAAGAAGTAGATATATATGATATTATGGCACTTGCAAAAAGGTTAAACATAACCAAAGATGAAATGTTGGATATGAGTTTTGTAAGTTTAATGAATATTTTAATATCAAGTGTATCAGATGAAGATAGTGGTGGTGTAAGAGAGGCCACACAAGAAGATATAGATAGGATGTTTAAATAATGATATATATAATAAAACATAGAGAATATAACAACCCTATACCACCAGGACATATTGAGTATGGTGTAGGTGAGTTATATGATGGTAAAGATAAAGACAATATAAACTATTTAAACAAACAAGCTAATGAAATAACTGGTTTATATCACATTTGGAAATATGCAAAAGAGGATATAGTAGGTTTATGCCATTATAGAAGATTCTTTTTTAATAATGGTGATTATGTAAAACTTGAAGATGCTGAAAAAATATTACAAGAATATGACATAATAACAGCACCTAGAGTAATATTTCCTACAATGAGTTTATATAGACAATTAAGGCTAGAAGTAGAAAATAGTGATATGTTAGATAAATACATAGATTTATATGATGAAAAAGCACCTGGTTTTAAAGAATGGTTAACTATAATGTGTGCTTTTAGAAATAGAGAAATGTTTATATGTAAAAAAGAACTAATAGACAAATATTGTAGTTGGTTATTTGATATTGCAATACCAATAGTCAAGAAATTCATACAAGAAGATTTTGATAAGCCATGTAATAAGAGATTACCAGCACACATAATTGAAAGATTATTCGATTATTGGATAACAAAAGAACATTTAAAAGTATATGAAATGGAATACAAAGATGTTTAGTGTAATAATACCAAATTACAATAGTGAAAAATACATTGAAAAGTGTATTAAGAGTATATTAGATCAAACATATAAAGATTTTGAAATAATAGTATGTGATGATATAAGCACCGATAAAAGTGTAGAAATAATTAAAAAATTATTAAGAAAAAAAGACAAGTTAATAGTAAATACTACTAAAAGATTAAGTGGTGGAACTAGAAACGAGTGTATAAGATATGCAAAGGGTGATTATATAGTATGTATAGACTGTGATGACTGGTTAATAAATAATCAAGTATTACAAAACCTAAAAGACCATATTGAAGATACAAATTATCCAGATATAGTATTTACAGGTTATGAAATGATAGTTAAAGATGGTGAATATACTCATATATTAGATATTCACGATTTAGATAGTCAATTTCATAATGGTTATGCAGCACCATGGTTAAAAGTAGTAAAAAGAAATTTATATATAAAATATCCATTTCCAGAGGGTACTTTATATGAGGATAGAATACAACAATATGAAATGACATTAAAAGGGAAGCCAACATGTAGTAGTTTAGGTAAAGCAACTCATGTATGGAATAGATTAAATGAAAATGCTACCACTTTTAATAAAAAATGGAGCTGGTATAGATTTGAATATTGTGGTGAGTTATATAGATTAATTCAAGAAGTAGAAGATAGTGAAATAAAACAAATGCTAATAAATGAGTTAAAAACATATCTTAATTCATGTGTAGAAATGGCTGGTGTATTATGATAGAACATACAAACATAATATATATGCCTACTATAAGTGCATTAGGTGGAATTGAAACCTATGTATATGAGTTAGTTAAAAAGTATAGTGATTTAGATATAGCAGTTGTATGTAAAACAATACACGAAAGTCAAGAAAAACGATTAAGGAAGTATTGTAGAGTATATAAACATAATGGTGAAAAGATTAATTGTAAAGTTGCTATTATTAATTACGATCAGTCAATAATAGATTACATTAATGAAGATGCCAAGATATATCAGACAATACATGCTGATTATACTAACGAAAAGGTATATGGTGGAAGATATCCAAAACCTAACAAAAGAGTGTATAGATTTTTAGGAATAACTAAATATCTTACAAATAAAATAAGTGATATGTTAAAACCTAATGAAATAGAGTTATGTTATAACCCACTTACAGTAGATGGTGATAAACCTATTGTTATTGTATCGGCAACAAGATTACATAAACATAAAGGTTTAGATAGAATGAAATTACTTATTAATAAACTAGATAAAAAAGGTATTAATTACTTATGGTTTGTAATGAGTAATGAAGAAGTAGATTTTAATAGCAACAATGTAATACTATTAAAACCTAGACTAGATATAAGTAGATGGTTAGAGTTAGCTGATTATGTATGTTTATTATCAGATAGTGAAGCATGTAGTTATACATTAAATGAAGCACTATATAGAAACATACCTATAATAACTACACCATTACCATATTTAGATGAAATAGGTGTTAAAGATAATGTTAATGCTTATATAATGGACTTTGATAGTAGTAATGTAGATTCAATAGTAGATAGAATAACAACAATACCAAAGTTTAAATTTAATAAGT
>JAZLAK010000122.1:0-15792 GCA_045613165.1 Bacilli bacterium
TCTTTTTTTTATTTTATAATTATGATAAAATTACTTTGGAGATAATTTATGAAAAAAAATATAAGATTAAACTTTATACAATTAGCTATTATAGTTTCAATACCTACATTAATTATGTCTATTATAAGTGGTTCGTTAATTTTTAATAGATTAAATAGTGGTAAAGTAACAACTACTAATAATAAATATGTAAATGAATTTATAAGTACTTATAATAAATTATTAGATGAGTATTATGAAGATTTAGATGAAAATAAATTGGTAGATGCTGCAATTAATGGTATGCTTTCATATACTGGAGATGATTATACTATTTATATGAATGAAGATGCTACTGAATCTTTAAATGAAAAGTTAGAAGGTACTTATGAAGGTGTAGGTATAAGAATAAGTTTAAATGATAATAATGAAATATATATTTATGAAGTATTTGATAATTCACCTGCTAAAACTGCTGGAATGCTAGTTGGAGATATTTTATTATCAATAAATGGTGAAGAATTAGTAGGTAAATCTACAGAAGAAGCTTCTTTGATAATACAAAACAGTAAAGATACTAAGTTTGTTATTGGGGTAAAGCGTAATGGAGAAATATTATCTTTTGAGGTTGAAAGAAAAACATTAATAGTACCTGCTATAAGTAGTTCAATAAAAGAAATAAATGGTAGAAAAATAGGTTATATTTATTTAGAAACTTTTTCGAATACTCTTGATACACAAGTTGAGTCTACTTTGTTGAGTATGGAAAGTGCTGGTATTGAATCTTTAATTATAGATGTAAGATATAATACTGGTGGATATTTATCTAGTTGTACAAATATTATAGAGTTATTTTTAGAAAAAGATAAGTTAATGTACACAATAAAATCTAAGAAAGATAGTACTGATTATAAAGATACTACTGATACAAAAAGAAATTATCCAATTGTTGTTTTAATAAATGGAAGTAGTGCAAGTGCAAGTGAAATTTTAGCTAGTTCTTTGAAGTATAGTTATGGTGCTACTATTGTTGGTACTAAAAGTTATGGTAAAGGTAAAGTTCAAACAACTGGTACATTAGATGATGGAACTATGATTAAATATACTTCTGCTCGTTGGTTTATGCCAAATGGAGAGTGCATTGATGAAAAAGGCTTAGAGCCTGATGTGAAAATTGAATTGAGTGAAGATTATAAAAATAATCCTATTGAGGAAAATGATAATCAATTAAATGAAGCCTTAAAAATATTGTCAAATTAGTTTTCGACAATATTTTTCTTTTGTTGACAAATATTTACAGTACTTTACAAAATATTTTCTTTCTATTTGTCGTTTACTATACTATAATTAGATTGCGTGCAGTAATTAGAGGAGAGAAAAATAATTATGAAAAATAAAATACGTGTAGTACTTGTTGATTCAGATAATGAACAACTTAGAAGTATTGAGAAGTATTTTAGTAATCACGCAGTAATTGATATTATTAGAACTTATAATGATGGTTTAAGTGCTATAAATTATATTAGAGAAAATAGTAATAAATTTGATTTAGTTATAATGGATTTGTTATTATCTAATAAAGATGGTTTAAGCATTATAAAAGACATGAGAGATAATAATATTAATAAAAACATAATAGTTTTAACAGGATATAATTCATTAGAAATAGTTAAACAAGTTAGTTTATATAATGTAAATTATTTTATGTTAAAACCATTTGATTTAAAAGATTTAGAATATCAAGTATTAAATATAAGAGAAAATCAATCTTGTATTGTTGATAAAAATAAAGAATTACAAACAAGTATTACAAGTTTGTTACATTCATTAGGTGTTCCTTCACATATAAAAGGGTATGAGTACATCAGAGAAGGTATAGGTTTAATGTATAATAATCCTAAAATGTTAGGAGCTATAACAAAGGAAATGTATCCTGAAATAGCAGTTAAATATAATACTACTAGTAGTCGTGTTGAACGAGCTATAAGGCATGCGATTGAAGTTAGTTGGTCTAGAGGTGACTATGATTTGATGGAAGAAGTATTTGGTCATAGTGTTGACTATGATAGAGCTAAACCTACTAATTCAGAGTTCATTGCTACTTTAGCTGATAAATTAAGATTAGAAACAAGATAGTGAATAAAATATAAATTTTATCCTCATTATAATCATAAGATTTATAAGGAGGATTTTTTAATGGATAAAAATAGTAAGGATTGTGTAAAAGAGTATTTAAAATTAGCAGAGAGAGAAATGTTGAAGTTAAATCATCCGTATGTAGGTAGTGAACATTTGATTTTAGCATTATTAAAAAATAAAGAAATTATAAGTATATGTGATGAATATAATTTGACTTATGAACTTTTTAAAAGTGAATTAATTAATATAATTGGTACATCAAATGTAAAGTCTACAACTATTTTACATACTCCTTTATTAAAGAGTATAATTAATGATGCAAAGATTGACGCTAAAGAAAATAATAAAGGTATAGTTACTCCATATCATTTGATGATAAGTGTTTTAGAAAGTGGAGATGGTATTGGTGTTAGAATTCTTATAAGTTTGGGTATAGATTTAGAAGGAATTTATAAAGAGTTGAAAAAAAGTTTTAATCCTATATTTAATACATTGAGTAAGTATGCATATGATATGTCTAATAATGATACTGTTTTAGTAGGTAGAGATATTGAATTAGATCAAATAGTAGAAATATTGTTAAGAAAAAATAAAAATAATCCTTTATTAGTTGGTGAGGCCGGCGTTGGTAAAACTGCATTAGTAGAAGCGTTAGCTACGAAAATAAATAAAGATGAATATTTAGAATTAAAAGGTTATAAAGTTTTTAATTTAGATATGTCTTTGTTGCTTTCTGGAAGTAAATATAGAGGAGACTTTGAAGAAAGATTAAATTCAGTTATTAAAGAAGTTATTGAAAATGGGAAAATCATATTATTTATAGATGAGATACATACAATTATGAGTGCTGGAGGCAGTGAAGGAGCAATTGATGCTGCTAATATTTTGAAACCATATTTATCTAAAGGTGATTTAAAAATAATTGGTGCTACTACAACTAATGAGTATGATAAATATATTTCTAAAGATAAAGCTTTAGTAAGAAGATTTGATATAGTGAATGTGAGTGAACCTAATTTAAAGATGGTAAAAGATATTCTTTATAAAGTTAAAGATAAATATAAAAAATATCATAATATAACTATTACTAAAAATAATCTTGATATGATTATTGATTATTCTAATAAATTTATTGTTGATAAAAAGAATCCTGATAAAACTATAGATGTTTTAGATAGTGTATGTTCTTTAGTTAAAAATAGTGGTAAAAAAATAATATCCGAAAGTGATATAGAATGTGTAATAGGTAGAAAGATAAATAGAAAATTGAAGTTTAATAAAGAAATAATATTAAATAATTTATCGAATAAAGTTTATGGTCAAAAAGAAGTTATGAGTGAAATATTAAATATTATAGAGAGTGAAGGTTTTAAAAGTATTTTATTATTGGGTGGTATAGGAGTAGGGAAAACATTAAGTGTTAAAGAACTTAGTAGTGAGTTGGGTATGGATTTAGTGCATGTAGATATGAGTGAATTTTCAAATTATTATAGTTTTAATAATGTTTATAGCGGTGAAAATAGTTTATATTCTAAATTAAAGAATAATAGTATTATTTTTTTTGATAATATAGAAAAGTGTAATATAAACGTTTTAAATATTTTAATGAAAATAATTGATGAAAAAAAGATAAAAGATAAAGCAATAGATAATTGTATAGTATTTTTAAGTGCTACTAATAAAGTTAAATATAATATAGGTTTTAGTAGATGTATAGATAGTGTTTATTATGATAAGAAAGAAATATTAGACAGTGTTGATTATGTTGTTAAGTTTAATGATATATGTGAAGAAGATGTTAATAAGTATATAGAATATAATGGAATAAAAAATTTTGATATAGCTATGTGTGATTATAAGAATTATGGTTTTAGGGGTGTTAAAATAAGTTTAAATAGTAAAAATATAATTAAATAACTCTTTATAGAGTTTTTTTTTAGTTTGTGATAATATATTTAGTAAGGGAGTGGTATTATGAAATTCTATAATACATTAACTAGAAAAGTTGAGGAGTTTGTTCCTAGAAATAAAGATTGTGTTACAATGTATACTTGTGGACCAACTGTGTATCATTATGCTCATATAGGTAATTTAAGAACTTATATAATGGAAGATGTTTTAGAAAAAACTTTAAATTATATTGGTTATAATGTTAAGAGAGTAATGAATATAACCGATGTAGGACATTTAAGTAGTGATGCTGATACCGGTGAAGATAAGATGCTTAAGGGAGCTAAAAGAGAAAATAAAACAGTTCTTGAGATAGCTGAATATTATACTGATGAATTTAAAAAAGATGCTCAAAAATTAAATATTAAATGGCCTGAAATTGTAGTTCCTGCTACTAGTTTAATAGATGATTATATAAAATTTATTGAAAAGTTAGAAAAACATGGTTTTGCTTATTTTAAAAATGGTAATGTTTATTTTGATACTTCAAAATTAAATGATTATTATGTTTTAACTAATCATACTGAAGATTCTTTAATGAGTGCAGTTAGAGAAGATGTTGAGTTAGATGAAAACAAAAAAAATAAAACTGATTTTGTATTATGGTTTACTAAATCCAAATTTGATTCTCAAGAGTTAAAATGGGATTCTCCTTGGGGTGTAGGATATCCTGGATGGCATATTGAATGTTCTTGTATTTCTTTAAAATATTTAGGTGAGTATTTGGATATACATTGTGGTGGTGTTGATAATATTTTTCCACATCATACAAATGAAATCGCTCAAACTGAAAGCTTTATAGGACATAAATGGTGTAATTATTGGTTTCATCCTGAACATTTAAATGATGCGACTGGTAAGATGAGTAAGAGTAAGGGAGAGTTTTTAACTGTTACTTTATTAGAATCTAAAGGTTATAATCCGCTTGCTTATAGGTTATTCTGTTTACAATCTCATTATCATAAACAATTAGTATTTAGTTATGAAAATATGGATGTTGCTGAAAATGTATATAAAAAATTAATAAATAAGATTAGTTCAATAACAGCTGAAGGTGAATTAGATAAAGAAATTTTTGATAAGTATAATAATAAATTTATTGAATGTTTAAGTAATGATTTAAACACAGCTAATGCTATAACTGTTTTATATGAGGTTTTAAAAGATGATATTAATGGTACAACTAAGTTAGAAATCATTAAATCTTTTGATAAAGTTTTAAGTTTAAATTTAATTCAAGAAAACGAATTAAGTGATAGACATGAGTATATTATGTCTAAAATAGAAGAAAGAAAAATTGCTAAAATGAATAAAGATTTTAGTTTAGCAGATAATATTAGAGAAGAATTAGCTAAAGAAGGAATTATATTAGTTGATACTAGAGAAGGTACAACTTATAAATTGGAGGATTAGTAATGGATAATATGGGGTTATATTTCTTGGCGCTTATTATACCAATGATTGCACAAATTTATGTTACATCAAATTATAATAAGTATAAAAGAATTAACAATGATAAAAAAATGACTGGCTTTGATGTTGCACGTATGATTTTAGATAAAAATGGTCTAAATAATATGTACGTAGTTGAAACTAAGGGTAATTTAACTGATCATTATGATCCTAAAAGAAAAACAATAAAATTATCAAGCGAAGTATTTCATGGTAGTAGTATTGCAGCAATGTCTGTTGCAGCTCATGAAGTAGGGCATGCTTTACAAGATAAAGATGGATATTTCTTTATGAGAGTTAGAAGTTTTATATTTCCTATCGTTAATCTTGGGACTAAATTTGCTTATGTTGTATTAATTATTGGTTTAATAGCTAATATGATGGATTTAATTTGGACTGGTATTTTATTAGTAGGACTAGGTTTATTATTTCAATTAGTAACTTTACCAGTTGAATTTGATGCTAGTAAAAGAGCGTTAAAAGAGTTAGAGAATAATATAGTAGTTCCTAGTGCTGATATAAAAGGTACAAAATCTATGTTAACTGCTGCTGCTATGACATATGTAGCTGGAGTATTATCAAGTGCTTTAGAAATATTGAGATTAATCCTTATATTTACTAATAATAGGGATTAAATCTCTTTTTGTATGTAAATAAAATGTATATATAAAAGTAATTGTTTTGCAATTATAAAATCTTAATATTACAATTAAAATAGAGGTGGATGCTAATGTCATATAATTATATGGATAGAGAAGAATATGAAAAATATAATAGATTTGCATCAAGTAGTGTTCGTTCAAAGGGAGCAGAAACAATTAGTGGAGCTAAAAAAGGGACTAAGAGAACTTCTAAAGAAAAACATGATTTAAAAGTTAAAAAAATTAAAAAAGCAGCATCTAAATTTTTAATCGTAGTAATGTTAATACTTGGTTTGGTTAAAGGTGTAGATTTTACTATTGACCATGTTAGCAGACATATTGCATATAAAAATGCATTAGAAGATTTTAGGCCAAAATTAGTTCAATATTTAACTGAAGCTGATGTGGATTTTGTCGTTTCTAAAGAAAATGGAATAGTAATTTTAGATAATAATTTAGAAAATTACCAAAAATTACAAACTACTTTATCAGAAAAAGTTGGTTTATCTAGTCATGAATCAGCTTATGTTTTAGATGGAATTTGTGGTGAGGACGCTTTCGAAAAAAGTGTACAGGCAATGGGTTATGATGATGGTGATGAATTCTTAAGAGACAATTATCCTAGTGGCCCTTTATCAAGTAGTGGTAGTACATTATTAGCTAAATATCCAGATAAGAAAAAATTTAAGAATAATCAAGAAGTTTCGGTTTATAAAAAGATTACTGAGTCTCAAGCGAAAGATGAGGCAAGAGTACAAGAATATTTAGAGGCTAAAGAAAAAGGAATGAGTAAATAATGGAAGAAACAGTATTAGTTAATGTTTATAAAATTGGTGATATTATTTATGAGGTAATAGAAGAGGTTAATTATAATAATAATCATTATGTTTATTTATGCAATGAAAATGATGAAAATGATGTCATGATTAGAAAAGTTCTTGGAGATAATTTAGAACCATTAGAAACTGAAGAAGAATTAAAGAGTGTTTTAGAAATGTTAACAAAATAGAATCTAGTTTAAACTAGATTTTTAGTTTTATGAAAGGTGATATAAATGAATTATATAAATAAAGGTAAAAGAGATATTTTATTATTTCCAAAATTTGAAAATATTGATAAAATCCAAAAAATACGTGAAAAATATGATGAATTATATAATATTTTACCACCACATATTACGTTGGTTTTCCCTTTTATTAATGCTATAACTAATAATGAATTAGAAGAACGATTAAAAATAATATTAAAAGATATTAATGCTTTTAATATAAAGTGTAGTGGTATAAGTTTAAAAAAAGATAATAGAATTAATAAATATTATATATTTTTAAATATTAATGAAGGTAAAGAAGTAATTAATAATATTCATAATAAAATATATAAATCTCTTTTAATTGAAGAAACTGTAATCGACTATGAACCTCATATTACATTAGGAACTATAGTTAACGATGATATTGAGATAGATTTAAAAGAAATTTTTGAAAGTACAATTGAATCTATATATGTAGAAAGCATTGGAGAAAACGAAGAATCAATTATTGAATTTGAAATTAGTTTAAAATAACATCTTTATATTAAGGTGTTTTTTTGTTGTGCTAAATAAATTGTCAAAATTATTGTTATTAGAATTATATTTATAAAGAATTGTGGTATTATAAATATATATCAAGGAGGTGGTTTTATGTTTAAGTTAGTTTCAAAATATAAACCTAATGGTGACCAACCGAATGCTATAAATAAATTAGTTGAAGGTTTAAATGAAGGAAAAAAACATCAAGTATTATTGGGAGCTACTGGTACTGGTAAAACTTTTACTATTGCTAATGTTATTGAAAAAGTTAATAAACCAACTTTAGTTTTAGCTCATAATAAGACATTGGCTGGTCAGTTATATGGTGAATTAAAAGAATTATTTCCTGAAAATCATGTAGAATACTTTGTTTCATATTATGATTATTATCAACCAGAAGCTTATGTACCTAGTAGTGATACTTATATAGAAAAAGATGCGAGTATTAATGATGAAATAGATGAATTAAGACATAGTGCCACTGCTTCTTTACTAAGAAATAGAGATACGATAGTTGTAGCAAGTGTATCTTGTATATATGGTATTGGTGATGTAGAAGATTATAAAGAAAAGATGCTAATAATTAATTTAGGAGATATTATTAAACGTGATGATTTATTAAAGAAACTTATTGATATGACTTATGAAAGAAATCAAATAGATTTTCATAGAGGAACTTTTAGAGTTAATGGAGATATAATTGATATTATTCCTATTGGTGAAAAGAAGAATGGTATACGTATAGAATTATTTGGTGATGAAGTTGATGCTATTAGTGAGTTTGATATTTTAACTGGTGTTGTAAAAAGTAAGAAGAAAAGTATTACTATATTTCCTGCTAGTCACTTTGTAACAAGTGAGGATAAGTTAAAGATTGCTATAGAAAGAATAGAAGGTGAACTTGATGAACGTTTGAAAGTCTTGAAAGAAAATAATAAGTTATTAGAAGAACAACGTTTGAGAGAAAGAACTTTATATGATATTGAAATGTTAAAAGAAACTGGATTTTGTCATGGTGTAGAAAACTATTCTAGACATTTAGCATTAAGGGAAGAAGGAGAAACTCCTAATTGTTTAATCGATTTCTTTCCAGATGATTTTTTATTAGTAATAGATGAATCTCACGTAACCGTTCCACAAGTTAGAGGAATGTATAATGGTGATAGAATGAGAAAACAAACTTTAGTAGATTATGGTTTTCGTTTACCAAGTGCATTAGATAATAGACCTTTAAAGTTTGATGAATTTGAAGATAAAATTAATCAAGTTATATATGTTTCAGCTACACCAGGTGATTATGAATTAGAGTTAGTTGATAATAAGTATGTAGAACAAATTATTAGACCTACTGGTTTATTAGATCCTACTATTGATGTTAGAAAAACTGAAGGGCAAATAGATGATTTAATTGGAGAAATTAATAAACGTAAGGAACAAAATGAAAGAGTTTTAATAACTACATTAACTATAAGAATGGCCGAAGAGTTAACTAATTATTTAAAAGGTATTGGTATTAAAGTTGCATATTTACATAGTGAAGTTAAGACTTTAGAGAGAATGAAAATAATTAGAGAACTACGTTTAGGTGTATATGATGTAGTAGTAGGTATTAACTTGTTACGTGAAGGAATAGATATTCCTGAAGTTAGTTTGATAGCAATAATGGATGCTGATAAACAAGGTTTCTTAAGAAGTGAACGTAGTCTTATACAAACAATTGGTAGATGTGCTAGAAATGAAAAAGGACATGTTATTATGTATGCTGATAAAATTAGTGAAGCAATGGATAAGAGTATTAAAGAAACTGAAAGAAGACGTAGTATTCAAGATAAATATAATAAAGAACATGGTATAGTTCCTAAGACAATTATCAAATCAATTAAAGAAGTTATTAGTAATGAAGTTGATGATAAAATAGAAGATGTTAAAATGAGTAAAAAAGAAAAGAAAGATATGTTAATTAGAATAGAAGAAGAGATGAGAGAAGCTGCAAAAAATATGGATTTTGAGCGTGCGATGGAACTAAGAGATATATTATTTGAGTTAAAGAGTGAGTAGTTAATTACTTTCTTTTTAATTGACTATAAAATAAATTTGTAATAAAATTATCTATATATAAGGGAGTTGTTGAGTGTGAAAAAGATAGCTATTTTTGGGCATAAAAATCCAGATACTGATAGTGTTTGTGGTGCTATAAGTTTAAGTTATTTAAAGAATCAATTAGGTTTTAATACTGAACCAAGAGTATTGGGTGATATAAATAATGAAACTAAATTTGCTCTAGATTATTTTAATGTTAAAACTCCAAATTTATTAGAAGATGTAAAAGTAAAAATTAAAGATATTACTTATCATAAAGATTATTTTATAAAAGAAGATTCAAGTATTTTTGATACTTATCATTCTATGAATGATAAAAATATAACAGGTATTCCATTAGTAGATAATAATAAAAAGTTTGTGGGTTATGTTTCTTTAAAAGAAATAGCGCGTGCAATGATTGATCATACTACTAATTACTTAGATACAACTTTTGATAATATAGTTAGTACTTTAAATAGTATTAATTATGTAAGGGTTAATGATGAGATAAAAGGTAATATTGTTGCAGCCACTTTTGATGATAATACTTTTATAAATGAAATTAAATTAGATAATAATAGTATAGTTATTGTTGGCGATAGACAAGCAATAATTGATTATTCAATAGAAAATAAAGTTAAATTAATTATATTAATTGGTAATCAAGAGTTGAATCCAGAACAATTACTAGTTGCGAAAGCGAATGATATTAATATAATTTGTACACCATATAGTAGTTTTGAAACTAGTAGATTATTAGGTTTAACTAATAAGATAAATACTATTAAGAGAAATGAAAATTGTATATGTTTAGATGTAGAAGATTATATGACTGATTTTATAGAAATTTCCAATAAGACTAAACATACAAATTATCCTATTGTTAATAAAAAGGGAGTATGTTATGGCCTTTTAAGACTTATTGATACAAGCGAATATAATAAATATAAAGTTATATTAGTTGATCATAATGAAAGTAAACAAAGTGTTGATGGCTTAGAAGAAGCTGAAATATTAGAAGTTGTAGATCATCATAATATAAGTGATATAAATACTAATAAGCCTATTAATTTTAGAAATATGGCAGTTGGTAGTGTAAATACAATTATTTATTATTTATATAAAGAAAACAATGTTACTATTCCAAATGATATAGCTGGATTAATGTTAAGTGGTATTTTATCTGATACCCTTTTACTTAATAGTCCAACAACTACTTATCATGATAAATTTGTTGTTAATGAACTATCTAAACAAAATAATATAGATTATAATGATTATGGTATTAAATTGTTAAAAAGTGGTATGGATTTAGCCGGTTTTAGTGTAGAAGATATTATTTATAGAGATTATAAAACTTATAATGTTAATGGTTATAAATTCAGTATTGGTCAAATACTTACTGTTGATTTTGGTGATATAGAGAATAAAAAGGAAGAGTATATTGAAGCTTTAAACGAGATAAGTATAAAAAATGGATATAGAGTATGTGCTTTATATGTTACAAATATTTTGGATAAGAATTCTTATATTTTATATAATGATAGTGCTGAATATATTATGAAAGAAGCTTATGCATTGACTAATATATATCAAGGTATAGTTTTAGATGGTGTTTTATCTAGAAAGAAACAAATGGTACCTAATATAATGGATATATTAGATAGATTATAAAAAAACAACTTATTAAAAGTTGTTTTTTGTTTTGAAATTTAACTATTTAAGCCATCAATATAACCGATAACTTTATTTTTTTTATCTTTAGTCATTTTATCAAAAGTATCTAATAACATTAAATCGGTTACATCGAATCCATTCTTTTTGATGCTTAATAGTGGCATATCATCATTAATTCTACCTAATAAATAATCAGTAGATGTTCCTAAAAAGTCAGCTATTTTTATAAGTGTTTCAACTGAAGGAAAAGCTTTACCTGATTCATAAGCAGAAATAGTTTCTTGACTTACTTCAGCTGCTATACTAAGTCTTACTTGAGTAATTTTTTTCTTTTCTCTAATTTTTTTTAAGTTTTCCATAATTCACCTCATTAATAACTCTTATATATATTATTGTATAGGAAATAATTGTATATTTTAGATAATGAAAATGTACTTTCATATATATAGTATCTATTCTTTGAGGGACTTTTTGTCGAAATAAATTAATTAAGTTTTATTATAAATTTTATGTCATAAGTTTATTTAGGAGGACAATAGTTATGGGACTAAATGGACTAAGTGATGAAGAAGTAAAACAATCTAGAAAAAAGTATGGTACAAATAATGTTAACAATACTAAAAAGAATAGTTTTTTATCTCTTTTAATAGAATCATTAGGGGATCCAATAATTAAAATTTTGTTAATAGCACTTGCTGTTAAAGTGGTATTTTTATTTCATGATGCTGATTGGTTTGAAACTTTAGGTATTCTTATAGCAATTTTTTTAGCTTCTTTTATATCAACTATAAGTGAATATGGTAGTGAGAAAGCATTTAAAAGATTACAAGATGAAAGTAGCAATATATTAGTTAAAGTTAAGAGAAATGGAAAACTAATTAAAATTAATATTAATGAAATTGTAGTAAATGATATAGTTATGTTAGAAAGTGGAGATTTAGTTCCAGCGGATGCTGTTGTTCTTAAGGGTGGAGTTTTGGTTGATGAGTCTGCATTGAATGGTGAAACTAAAGAAGTAGAAAAGAACTTAGGCAGTGAAATTTTAAAAGGTAGTATAGTTTGTGATGGAGAATGTATTTTAAGAATTACTAGAGTAGGTAAAAATACTATATATGGTAACATTGAAGTTGAAATTATGTCTAAAACTATTGATAGTCCTTTGAGAAGTAGATTACATACTTTAGCTAGTACAATAAGTAAAATAGGTTACATAGGTAGTATTTTAGTTGTAATAAGTTATTTGTTTTCAGTAATTGTTTTAAAAAATAATTTTGATATGACTTTAATAATGGAAACTATAACTAATCCTAAATTAATGATTGATTATTTGATTTATTCTATGACTTTATGTGTAACAGTTATTATAGTTGCAGTTCCGGAGGGTTTACCTATGATGGTTGCCTTAGTACTTTCTAGTAATGTTAAAAGAATGTTAAAAAGTAATGTTTTAGTTAGAAAGATGGTAGGTATTGAAACTGCAGGAAGTATAAATATTTTATTTACTGATAAAACTGGTACTATAACGAATGGAAAATTAAGTGTTTTAAAACTTTTAAATTATAAAGGTGTAGTGAGTGATAGTTCAAAGTATAAAAATATATTTTTAGAAAGTTTACTTTATAATAATCAAAGCAATTATAATAATGGTGAAGTAATAGGTGGAAATACTACTGATCAAGCTATAATGAGATATATAAAAAGAGAAAAGAATGAAGATTATGAAAATGTAGTTTTATTTAATAGTAAAAATAAGTATTCTGTTACTAAACTAGTAAATAAAAATATATTTTATTTTAAAGGTGCTAATGAAGTTATTATTGAGAATTCTGATTACTATTTAGATGATTTAGGCTATAAACAACTATTGAGAGATAAAAAGAAATTATATGACATTGTAAATAATTTAACTAAAGAAGGTTTAAGAGTAATTAGTGTTGGATATAAGAGTAATAATAGTGAGCTTAGTGGGTTATGTTTTATTGGTTTTGTTGTTATAAAAGATGAAATTAGAGATAATGCTAAAGATGGTATAAAGTTGGTTAATGATGCTCATATTCAAACTGTTATGATTACGGGAGATGATAAATCAACTGCTACTGCAATAGGTAGAGAAATAGGTTTAGTTAATAGTATAAATGATATTATTTTAACTCATGATGATTTGGAAAAAATGCCTGATAATAGTATTGCTAAAATTATACCTAATTTGAGAATCGTTGCTCGAGCTTTACCAACTGACAAGAGTAGGTTAGTTAAGATATGTCAAGGTATGGGGTTGGTTGTTGGTATGACTGGAGATGGAGTAAATGATGCTCCAGCTTTAAAGATAGCTGATGTTGGTTTTGCAATGGGAAGTGGTACTGAGATTTCAAAAGAGAGTAGTGACATAGTAATATTAGATAATAATTTAATATCTATAGGTAGCGCAGTACTTTATGGTCGTACAATTTTTAAAAGTATAAGAAAGTTTGTTATTTATCAATTAACAGTAAATTGTTGTGCATTGATATTAAGTATAATTGGGCCAATAATTGGTATTTCTACTCCTATAACAGTTATACAAATGTTGTGGATTAATATGATAATGGATACTTTAGCAGGTTTAGCATTTAGTTATGAGCCGCCATTAGGTGAGTATTTAAAAGAGGTGCCTAAAAAACGTAATGAAACTATCATTAATAAATATATGTATGCCGAGATAATTTCAACGGGAGTATATTCTTCTTTAGTTTGTTTGTTTTATCTTTCTAGCAACTTTATAAAAAGTATGTTTAGAGTAGATAGTAATAATATTTATTTTATGACTGGTTTCTTTGCTCTATTTATATTTATGGGAATATTTAATGCTTTTAATGCAAGAACTACAAGACTTAATTTATTAAGTAATTTAAAAAAGAATAAAGTATTTATTATTCTCTTTAGTTTAATAAGTATAGTTCAAATGTATTTAATATATTATGGCGGCAGTTTATTTAGGACCTATGGGTTATCTGTAAAAGAGTTGCTAATTGTATTTGTAATGGCGTTGACTGTTATTCCGATTGATTTATTTAGAAAAGTCTTGTTTAAAAGAAAAGGTGTAGTTGATTATATTTAAATTACATTATATCCATTAATAATAGTTCTAGTTTCTTTAATAGTTATAAAGGCTTTATTATCAAGTTTATGTAAAAGATTAGTTAATTCTTCTAGTCTTTTTTTGTCTGTTTCAATTAATAGTACAGTTTGATTTTTATCTTTATTTAATATTGTTACACCGAAGTCGGCATCTTTGATTTTTTTAGTTGATTTAATTTTGTTGGATATAACGATTAGTTCCATATTAGTTTTTATAAATTTATGTGTTATTAAAGTGCCAAGGATTGTTCCAGTAGTATAACCTCCTGAATAACTAAGTACTATAAAAAAATTTAATTCAGTGTTAAGAGCTTCCCTTGCTACTAAGAACCAAATAGTTATTTCAAAGAAAGCGAGTATTGCAACTACTATAATTTTACCTCTTAGTACAAAGGTAGTTCTAACTGTACTTATACATACGTCAAGAATTCGAGCAAAAAAAATTTTTAAACAAGTAAATAAAAGAGTCATATAAATCACCAGTATTAGTATGAAGTTTATTTTTTTACTTATACTATTAAAGGTGATATCATGTATAACGTTTTTAATATATTTTTATTCTATTCTATATTTGGAAATATATTTGAAAGAGTAGTTATGAATTTTATTAATAAATCTTATGTTAGTGGTTTTATGGGAACTATATTTACTCCTATATATGGAATAGCAGTATTAGTTATATTAAATATTCATAAGAGAATAAAAATAAAGAATAAATTTTTAAAAATGCTTGTAGAGTTTTTAATATATGTTATAGTTTTAACTATATTAGAATTTATAGGTGGTATATTAATAGAGAAGGTATTTAATAAAGTATATTGGAATTATGAACCATTTAAATATAATATTGGTAAATATGTTAGTTTGGAAAGTTCTTTATTATGGGGAGTTTTGTCTATAAGTGTATTGTATTTAATTCATCCAATTTATAAAAAGTTAGAACCTCATATACCTAAGTTTATAACTATAGGGTTTAGTTTATTTTTTATAATAAATTTAATTTTTTCATTATTTGTTAAATTGGCCTAGTATAAAAAATTTAAATAACATAGTATAAGTTGGAGGGTAAATTATGTTATTTGAATTCAAAAACAGTAATAATGATTTTTATGATATGGATTTAGATTATTTTAATTTAAATAAATATAAAATAAATAATAATGAATTTAAGAATTATAATAA
>JAZLAK010000123.1:0-5256 GCA_045613165.1 Bacilli bacterium
GAAGTCTTTAAATATTACTTTTGCGGAATTACAAAAATTGAAACAATAATACTAGTTTATCTAGTATTTTTTGTTGTATAATAATTGATAGGTGATGTATTATGTTGAATATTAAAGATTTAACTGTTTCAGTACAAGATAAAATTATATTAAAAGATTTTAGTTTAACTATAAATAAAAATGAAATACATGCTTTGATGGGACTAAATGGTAGTGGTAAAAGTACTATTTGCAAAGTATTAATGGGAGATTCTAACTATAAAGTAGAAAGTGGTAGTATCTTTTTTAAAGATATAGATTTATTAAAGATAGATACTGTTGAGAGAGCTAGAATGGGTTTATTTTTAGTTAATCAAACTCCTATTGAAATACCTGGTGTTAAAAATAGTGAAATGTTAAAAGTTGCATTAGAATCTAAAACTGGTAAACATTTTAATATATTTGAATTTTCTAAAATTATGAATAAAGTATGTGATGAACTTGATATTGATAAAAGTTTTATACATAGAGGAATAAATGAAAATATGTCAGGTGGAGAAAGAAAGAAAAATGAACTTATGCATTTATATGTGTTAGAACCTGATTTTGTTATATTAGATGAAATAGATAGTGGCGTTGATATAGATAACTTAAATGTTATAAGTGAAAGTTTAAAAAAATATTTTGATACACATTCATGTTCTTTCTTAATTATTACTCATCATACAAATATATTAAAAAAATTAGTGCCTAATTATGTTCATATTCTTAACGATGGAAAAGTAGAAAAAACTGGAGATTATAGTTTAGCTCTTACTATAGAAAATGAAGGTTTTAATAGGACAAATAAAGTAAGTGAGAATTAATAATATGAATAAAATAATATTAGATAAAGAAAGTGTTATAAATTTAGATATAAAAAAGAATCCTATATGTAATATAGGTAAGGATTATAATATAAAAGAGTTAAATATAAATATAGATGATAATGTAGAATTGATTATAAATCATTATAGTGAAGTGATAGAGAATGAATTAAAAATAAATATTATACAAAATAATAATTCTATATTTAATTATAATCATAGTTTTAAATGTAATAAGTTTTATAATTTAGATATTAATATAGAGATGAGAGGCAATAATTCTAAAAATAATATTAATATACATGGTATAAGTGATAATGGTAAGAGTAATATAAAAGTTGATGGTAGTGTATATAAAAATACTATAGATAATGAATTAGATGAAAAAGTAAGACTTTTAAATATGAATGAAGGACAAGCATATATATATCCTAATATGTTTGTTGATACTAAAAATGTAGTTGCTAATCATGCAGCTAGTATAACAAGTATAAGTAAAGATTATTTATTTTATTTAAATTCCAAAGGAATTAAAGATGAAAAAGCAATTAATATGATAATTGATGGTTTCTTAGATAATATAGCTAGATAAATAAAAATAATAAAAGATGGAGGTGAAGTATGAGAGATACTAGATATGATTTTCCTATGTTAGAAAATAATATTATATATTTTGATAATGGTGCAACTACTTTTAAACCTAAATGTGTAATAGATGCTATTACTGATTATTATAAAAATTATAGTGCTAATGCTCATAGAGGGGATTATACTATAAGTTATAAAGTAGATGTTGCTTATGAAAATTCACGTAAGAAGATTGCTGATTTTATAAATGCAGATTTTGATGAAGTGGTTTTTACAAGTGGCACAACTGAATCTTTAAATATGATAGCAGAAGGTTTTTTTAAGTATTTATTAGAGCCTGGAGATGAAATATTAATTACTAAAAGTGAACATGCTTCTAATGTATTACCTTGGTTTAGATTAGCTAAAACTAATAATTGTATAATAAAGTATATTGAATTAGATGAAACTCTTCATGTTACTATGGATAGTGTTATTAGTGCAATAACTGATAGAACTAAAGTTATAAGTATAGCAGGTATAACTAATGTAGTAGGTGACATAAGACCAATTGATGAAATTTGTAAGTTTGCTCATGCTAATAATATTTTCGTAGTTGTTGATGGTGCTCAGTTAGTTCCTCATAAACATGTTGATGTTAAAAAAAGTGATATAGATTTTTTAGCTTTTTCTGGACATAAAATGTGTGGTCCAACAGGAATTGGTGTTTTATATGGAAAGAAAGAGTTTTTAGAAAAATTACAACCTATAAATTTAGGTGGCGGAATGAATGAATCTTTTGATAACGAAAACGAAGTTTATTTAAAAGAACTTCCTACAAGATTAGAAGCAGGAACTCCTAATATAGCGGGTGCTATAGGATTAGGGGCTGCAGTAGATTACTTAAGTAGTGTAGGTATGGACAATATAGAGAATTATGAAGGAAGATTAAAAAGTTATTTGATAGATAAATTAATAAAACTTCCATATGTAGATATTATTAATTTAGAAAGCGATTCTGGAATAGTTTCATTTAATATAGATGGTATATTTAGTCAAGATGTTGCATTTTATTTGAATAAGTATAATATTTGTGTAAGAGCTGGTAATCATTGTGCTAAAATATTGAAGAATGAAACTGGTGTTAAAAATTCTTTGAGAGTAAGTTTATATTTTTATAATACTTTTGAAGAAATAGATAAATTTATAGAACTTATAAGTGATAGAGAAAAAATAATGAAAGAAATGATATAATGGATAAAGAATTTAAAAAGGAAATAATATTAGATAATTATCAAAATCCATTTAATAAAGATGGTGATGATAGTTTAGGTTATGAAAAAGTAAATTCTAATAGTGAATCATGTATTGATGATATAGACTTATATGTAAAAGTTGAAGATGGTATAGTAAAAGATATACATTTTAATGGAGAAGCTTGTGCTATATCTACTGCTAGTACTTCTATTATGTTAAAGAATATAATAGGTAAGAGTGTTAAAGATGCTTTAAAATATATAGATAATTTTAATAATATGGTTGAAAAAAAAGAATATGATGAAGATATGTTAAATGAAGCAATTGCTTTTGATGAAATATACAAACAACAAAATAGAAAAACTTGTGTTATTTTACCTTATGTTGGAATAAAGAAAATATTAGAAAAATACGATTTATAAGGAGGAGTATTATGTTAAATATAAAAACTGATTCAAGATTAGTTGAACCTGGAGATACTTTTGTTGCTATAAAAGGATATACTGTTGATGGACACGATTATATAGAAAGTGCTATAAAAAAAGGTGCTACAAAAATAGTTGCTACTCATGGTAGTTATGATGTAGAAACTATAATAGTTGAAGATACAGAAAAATATTTGAATGATTATTTAGTAGAAACTGTCTCTAATAAATTTAATGATATTAAGTTTATTGGAATAACTGGTACTAATGGTAAGACAACTACTGCATATTTAACTAGTCAAATATTAACTGAATTAGGAATAAATAATGCTTATATTGGAACTATTGGTTATTATGTTAATAGTGAGTTTATAAGAGAATTACCTAATACTACACCTGATATTTTAAGTTTATATAATTTAATATTAGAGTCTATTGAAAAAAATGTTAAAGTTATAGTTATGGAAGTTAGTAGTCATTCATTATCATTAGGAAGAATTAATGGTATTAAGTTAGATGTTGCAGGTTTTACAAATTTAACTGAAGATCATTTAGATTATCATGAAACTATGGAAAATTATTTAAGTGCTAAAAAGTTAATATTAGATTATATTAAAGATGATGGTGTTATGATTTCTAATATAGATGATGAATATGGTGAGTGTTTTAAATTTAAAAATTTTAAAACTTTAGGTTTTAATGAAAGTGATTATAAAGTTAATTCTTATGAATATACAAATTTAACTACTAAAATAAATTTTACTTATAATAATAACGATTATGATGTGGAGACAAATTTATTAAATAAATTTAATATTTATAATTATATGACAGCACTTTCTTTTGTAAATAATTTAGGTGTAAGTATTGAAGATATAATAAGTGTTACTAAAAATATTAAAGCTCCTAATGGTAGAAACGAAATAATAAGTGTTAATGGTGGTAAAGCAATTGTTGATTATGCTCATACTCCTGATGCTGTTGAAAAAATTATAAGTTCTACTTTAGAGAAAAAGATAGGTAAAGTTATTACTATTGTTGGTTGCGGTGGAGATAGAGATCCTAAAAAAAGACCTATTATGGGTGAGATTGCAACTCGTTTATCAGATTATGTAATATTTACAAATGATAATCCTAGAACTGAAGATGAGGTAAATATAATGAATGATATTTTAGCAGGTGTAAATAAAAACAATTATAAAGTTATACATGATAGAAGAGAAGCAATAAAAAATGGTTTAGATATGATTGGTGAAAATGATACTTTATTAATTTTAGGCAAAGGACATGAAGATTATCAAATTATAGGACATCAAAAAATACATTTGAGTGATAAAGAAGAAGTTTTAAATTATATTAATGCTAAATAAAAGAATGTAAAAAACATTCTTTTTTATAAAAATACTAGAAGTTTAGGGTCAATATTTACTAGAAAATATCAATTTAATAAAAAGTGTTGGTTAGTGTAGTTAGTGTAAAGAGTATTGATTAAAATGCTTTTTTTTGATACTATTTATATATAGTAGTAAGACTACTTAAGAAATAATTCTATTTATGAAAAAATTAATAAATTATATAATCGTCCTTCGTCTCTCGAAAATACAGTCGGGGGGGGGTTAATAATTATATAATTTTTTTGTATGTAAAAGGAGGAATAAATTTCATGAATAGAAGACAAAAGATAATAGTTAGTGTAACAGGGATATTTTTAGTACTATTATTACTAGTGGGTTTAACATACGCATACTTCTTAACGAGAGTAACTGGTAATACAAATACTAAATCTATTTCAGTTAAGACAGCAAATTTAGCGGTTGTTTATGGTGGAGATGATGGTTCAGTAATAGGAGAAGGTGAAAAAATAATACCAGGCAAAACATTTGAACCAAAAACATTTACAGTAACAAATCAAGGTAATGCAACAACTGATTATGTAGTAGTAATAGAAATATTAGAAGGTACATCTACATTTGAATCTAATGACTTTACATATACATTAACATGCGAATCAGGATGTGATGGAGTAGATACTGCAACAACATTTCCAATAAGTGGTGGAATATTAGTTGGAAACAATATTGATGTAGGAGAAACACAAACATATTCATTTACATTAACATATGAAGAAACAGGAAAAAATCAAACAAATGACATGAACAAAA
>JAZLAK010000124.1:0-14826 GCA_045613165.1 Bacilli bacterium
ATATAATTAAACCTATAACTTTTAATATGAAAGAGAATGAAATATTATTTATTGATAAGTTTTATATTAAATTTGATAAACAAACAAGTATTACAATATATGTTAATGAAGCTGTTAATGCTAAGAAGTATTATAAAGATATTGATTTTGATTATGAAGTTAGTGTAGATGATAATGTTGATTTATGTATAAATGGGTTTGGAATAATTAATATAAAGAAAAGTAATAATATGAGTATAGTTGGTTTAGATAAAGAATTAATTAGTATTAGAAAAAGTATATTTGGAGGGTTTCATGAGTAAGATACATGTAATGAATGAAACTCTTGCAAATAAGATTGCAGCGGGAGAAGTTATTGAAAGAGTATCTAGTGTAGTTAAAGAGTTGGTTGAAAATAGTATAGATGCTAAAGCTAAATCAATTAAGATAGAGTTGGAAAATAGTGGTATAAAAAAATTAATAATTACTGATGATGGTATAGGTATGGACAGGAGTGATGCAAAACTTGCTTTTTCTCGTCATGCTACTAGTAAGTTATTAAAAGATGATGATTTATTTTTTATAAATACATTAGGTTTTAGAGGTGAAGCTTTACCTAGTATTGCAAGTGTTTCAAAAGTAAGATTGAAGACTAGCACTGGTGGTGTTGGTACAGAAATCATTATACATGGTGGTAAGTTAATAAGTGAAAATGACAGTGATGCAAGGGTAGGAACAAGTTTTGAAGTTGCTGATCTTTTCTATAATACACCTGCTAGATTAAAATATTTAAAGAGTGATAATACTGAGTTAGCTAGTATAGTTATGTATATAGAAAAGTTATCTTTAGCTCATCCTGAAATAAAATTTACACTTATTAATAATGATAAACAAGTATTAAGTACAAGTGGTAGTAATAATTTATTAAAAACTATTTATGAACTATATGGATATGTAGTTAGTAGTAATATGATAAGTATTAATGTTAGTAATGATGATTACGATATAAATGGATATATATGTAAACCTAGTGTTTTAAAAAGTAATAGAAATCATATGACTACTATTGTTAATGGTAGAATAGTTAAAAATATTGAATTGAATAAAGCAATAAATGATGGATATTATACTTACAAGCCTGATATTAAATATCCTATAGTAGTTTTAAATATAAATACTGATCCGACTATTATAGATGTTAATATACATCCTACTAAACAAGATATTAAATTTTCAAAGCAACAAGAATTAAATGAATTGGTTACTAAAGCTATTAAAGATGCTTTATATAAATCATTACTTATACCTAAAGTAGAAGTAAAAGAAATAAAGAGTAATAATGAAATAGATATTATGAAGGAAGATATTAAAGAACTTAATAAGTTTGAAGTAAAAGATAAACCTAAAGAATATGTTGTTAATAAAGATATAAAAACGTTAAATGATGAACAAGTTAAGTTTGATTTTACTAAAGTAGAAAGTAATGTTAAAGATAATAAGAATGATTCTAGTGAAGATAATATGGAAATAAAAGCATTAGAATTGTATCCATGCGGTTTAGTTATGGGGACTTATATAGTATGTGAAAATGAAAATAATATGTATTTGGTAGATCAACATGCAGCTCAAGAAAGAGTAAATTATGAAAGATATTTAAAATACTTAAAAACAGTAGAAATAAATACTACTAGTTTACTTATACCAATAACTTTAGAATTGACTCCATCAGATTATTTAAAGTTTAACGAAAGAAAGAGTTTGTTAGAAGATATGGGCTTTGGAATAAGTGAGTTTGGTATTAATACAATAGTTATTAAAGAACATCCTACTTGGTTACTTTCTGGATATGAACAAGAATCGATAGAAAAACTTGTAGATTTATTAATAAACGATTATAATATAGATAGAGTAAAGTTTAATGATTCTATTGCAAAGACTTTGGCATGTAAGATGAGTGTAAAAGGAAATACTAGAATAAATATGGAACAAATGCAAAGTATAATAGATGATTTAGTGTTATGTGACAATCCTTATAATTGTCCTCATGGAAGACCAACAATTATAACTTTTACTAAGTATGAATTAGAAAAGATGTTTAAAAGGGTAATGAATTAGAAAGGTGAATATTATGAAGAATATTTTAAAAGATGATAAATCATTTTACTTCTTAGTAGCTCTTGCTTTAATAATTCCAATTATAATTGGTATTGTTTATGTATTTTCTGTAATTTATATATAACCAATAGTATTTAATACTATTGGTTTTTTATTTAATTAAAATAAGGAGGTATGAGTATGGGAAAGAGAATTTTAATTAAATTAAGTGGAGAAACATTAACGGGTATTGATGGAAAGGGAATAGATTTTAATTCAGTTTTAAATATATGTGAAGAGATAAAAGAATGTAAAGAATTAGGGAATGAAATTGCTATTGTAGTAGGAGGGGGTAATTTTTGGAGAGGTAGATGCCACAAAGATATGGATAGCTGTGTGTCTGACCATATTGGTATGTTGGGTACTACTATGAATGCTTTGACTTTACAAGAAGGTTTTAAACAATGCGGCGTTGAATCTAGAGTACAAACTGGTATAGAGATGAAACAAGTTGCTGAATTTTATATTAAGAATAGAGCGGTTAGACATTTAGAAAAAGGAAGAATTGTTATATTTGGTTGTGGTACTGGTAATCCGTTCTTTTCAACTGATACTGCGGCTGCTTTAAGAGCAGCAGAAATAAATGCAGATATTATTTATAAGGCTACAAATGTAGATGGTGTATATAGTGCCGATCCTAAAAAAGATAAAAATGCAACTAAGTATGATGAAATAAGTTATATAGAAGTTTTAAATAAAAAGTTACATGTAATGGATTCTACTGCAATAAGTCTATGTATGGATAATAATATTCCAATACAAGTATTTGATATTAATATAAAGGGTAATTTAATTAAAGTTAGTAACGGAGAAAGTATTGGTACTTTAGTTCATTAGTCTTTACATATTTTATATAAAAATTAGTTGAAATAAACTATTTTTTTTGATACTATTTATATAGGGTAGTAAGACTACTTAATTAAAAGTTTTTGAAAAATTATATAATCGTCCTTCGTCTCTTCGATTTTAGTCGGGGGGGGGTTAATAATTATATAATTTTTTTGTATGTAAAACGACAAAATAATCACTTTTCATACTCCAAAATTATACTAGAACTCATGCTTCATGTTAATTATATTTTAGTTATGATAACATGAAATTATAGAAAAATAATAGAGAATAGGAGTGAAATTGTCTATGAATAGAAGACAAAAGATAATTGTTAGTGTAACGGGAATATTTTTAGTACTTTTATTATTAGTTGGATTAACTTATGCTTACTTCTTAACAAGAGTAACTGGTAATACAAATGATAAATCTATTTCAGTTAAGACAGCAAATTTAGCATTAGTATATGGAGATGGAAATGGAATACTAGAAGTTGGAGATGTAGTATCACCTGGTGATACAGTTAAATTTAAAACTTCAACAGGAGCAACAGCAAATAGTAAAACATTTACAGTAACAAATGATGGTAATGCAACGACTGATTATGTAGTTGTAATAGAAAATGTAAATGTAACATATACTTCAACTGTTGTAGTTAATGGTGAAACACATACAGCTGGAACAAAAACTCCATTTGAATCAGATGACTTCGTATATACTTTAACATGTACAAGTGGATGTAACGGAACAGAGAATTCAGTATTCCCAATGAATGGTGGAATATTAGTAGGAAACTCTATAGACGTTGATGAAGAACAAAGATATGAATTAACAATGATGTATAAAGAAACAGGAAAAGATCAAAGTAATGATATGAATAAAACATTTACAGCAAGAGTAAATATAATGGATGTATCTTCATTAAATCCATATAGTAGTAATACAAGTTCATTAGCTTACAATATTGTAAATAATGCAATAGCAGGTAAAACTGGGACAACATTAGCTGCTGATACAATTACAAAAGCTGCTGAAGAAGCAGGAGGTTCATATTCAAGTGGTCAATATGGGAATGTAGCTGTACCTAATGTATCATATAATTGGACTTATGCTGATTCTGAAGATGAAGCTTCCAGTGGAGAAGAAGTAAGTACATGTACTGATGAACTAGTAGGTAAATGGTTATATGATACTGAAAGTTACTTTTATGGTGAAGTAGATTTAATACAAGTTACTGGTTGTGATGGCGATGTACCAATGTATTATGGTGAAATACTTTCTAAAGAAAGTACATTAAGTGTAACACCAGATGACTTAGGAACAAGTTATTATTATAGAGGAGCAGTAGAAGATAACTATCTAGAATTCAATAATATGTGTTGGAGAATAATACGTATTGAAGGTGATGGTTCAATCAAAATAACATTAGCAGCTCAAAAGAAATGTAGTGAAATAACAAGTAGTGATACTGGAACCGCATTTATAGGAAATGGTCATTATGGATATAACAAAGGTAAAGTAACAAATTCGCTTGGACAACAATCAACTAGCGATAAATACGTTGCTGATTATTTAACAAGTCCAACAAATAATACAACAAGTATGAAATATAAATTAGATGAATGGTATAATACTAATTTAAAGAGTGTAGAAGGAAAATTAAAGAAGGATACATGGTGTTTAGGGAATACAAAAGATGCATATGATAAATCTACAAGCGCATTATTAACAAGTAGTGTAAACGATTTAATGTATAATAGTAAGTCATTCAATTATGATACATATCGAAGATTATATTCAATTGAAGAAAAGTTTGCAACATTAAGATGTGATGGTAAAAATTACGATTCACATGAATCATATATATAGGAGCATTAACAGTAGATGAAGTAGTATTTGCAGGAGGAAAAGTGGGAAGTCCAAATTTAGATTATTACTTAACAGATAATGCAACAAGTAATTGGTGGTGGACTCTCTCTCCGTCCAGCTTCCGTGGCAACATCGATTTCGCGTTCCTCGTTGATGAATTTGGCGTCGTGTACAACTACTACAATGTGTACAATGACATCGGCCGTCTGCGCCCCGCAGTAACACTTGCATCTAGTACAGTAATCACTGGAGGAAAAGGAACAATAGGTAGTCCTTACTTAGTTGGATAAGGATACTAAAGTAGTCGAAAGACTACGTCAATGATCTAAAGTCTAAGAAGAAAAAGTCTTGTGAAAAGGTTTTTACAAGACTTTTAATTTATAAAGATATGACAAATTGCACGATAGTGTGTAAGTCAATGTGAAAAGAAAGAAAAATTTTTATTAAAATAATTATAGGGAATAGTGCTCTAAAATCGGTGTTGTATTGTTTTTGAGTTTTGTCTCTCTCCGGCCAACTTCAACAACGAGAACGATAACGCATTCATCGTTAATGAAAATGGCAACGTGAACAACAACAATGTGAACAACAATAACAGTCTGCGCCCCTTAATTTCAGTAAGAATATATACGGCTATCTCATAACAGAAAAGTGCTATAGTAGAGAGATGCCCACCTGAAACAAGCGTATTTCCTTGGGAAACATAAATAATTTGGTTGTAAAATATATGTTAGTAGTAAAGATGAAAAGGCGTTTATATAAATTACAATCTTTTTTGTTGTTAAAAAAAGGAAATACCAAAATTTTCACTATATTTATAGTGAAAGGTTGGTAATGTTCATGAATTATTATGATGAAATTAAGAATGAATTAATAAGTAATGAAGTTTATAAAAGAGTAAAAGATTATAGTAAGAATAAAAGTGATTTGGTGGCTTACTATAATGTAGGGAAAATGCTTGCAGAATCTGGTAAACATTATGGTGATGGGATAATGAAAGAGTATTCAAGAAAATTATCGTTTGATTTAAATAAAAATTATAGTGTTAGAACATATATAATATGAGATTATATTTTGAAAAAATTTGTTGTAATGAAAAATTGCAACCAGTGGCTGCAATTTTAACATGGAGTCATTATTGTGAATTGTTGAGAATAAATGATATTGATGAAATTTTATATTATATAAATATAAGTTCACAATTAAATTTAAGTAAACGTCAATTGAGTGAAAAGATAAGATCTAATGAATATGAAAGATTAGATGATAAAACAAAACTAAAGTTAATTAGTGAAGAAAAGTTAGAAGTTAATGATTTTGTGAAAAATCCTATAGTTATAAAAAATAATAATTATGAAGTGATAAATGAAAAAATATTGAAACAATTGATATTGGAAGATTTAGAAAATTTTATGAAAGAATTGGGTAATGGTTTTTCTTTTGTTGGAAGTGAATATAAGATAAAGATTGGTGATAGTTATAATTATATAGATTTGTTACTATTTAATATTAAATATAAATGTTATGTTGTTGTTGAATTAAAAGTGACTGAGTTGAGAAAAGAACATATTGGACAAATTCAAGTATATATGAATTTATATAGATAATAACGTAAAGAGTATAAGTCAGGATAAAACTATAGGTATAATAATAGTAAAAAAGGATAATAAATTTATTTTAGAGTATTCAAGTGATAAAAGAATATTTGAGACTACATATATTTTAAATTGAATTTACGTTTTATTGTAAAATGTAAATTTTTTTAGTTGATTTTTTAATCTTTATATTGTATTTTATGAAAACTTGGTGTATCATTTATGTAGACAGTGGTACATTGTGGAAGAAAGTGGGGAATAATATGTTGATGGGTGAGTATCATCATAGTATTGATGAAAAAAACAGATTGATTATTCCTAGTAAGTTTAGAAATGAACTTGGAGAAAAGTTTGTTATTACTCGCGGTCTTGAAAACTGTTTATTTGTATATTCTTTGGTCGAATGGGAAAATATAGTAAGCAAATTAAGAACGTTACCATTTACAAAAAAGGACTCACGTGATTTCACCAGATTCTTTTTGTCTGGTGCTACTGAATGTGTACTTGACAAATCTGGTCGAGTAGGCATTACCTCCCCATTGGTCAAATACGCCGGTTTAACTAAAGATTGTGTTATAATCGGCGCTAATGACCGACTAGAAATATGGGATGAAGGTGCATGGAATAATTTTTTTGATAGTAATGAAGAAAATTTTGCTAGTATTGCAGAAAATTTATTTGGGGGAGAATAATTATGCATTTTAGTGTATTGAAACAAGAGTGTATAGAAAATTTGAATATAAAAGATAATGGAATATATGTGGATGGTACTATTGGTTTAGCTGGTCATAGTAGTGAAATATTAAAAAAAGTACCAAATGGTTTTCTATATGGTTTTGATCAAGATGATTTTGCTGTAAATATGTCTAATGAAAAACTAAGTGAAATAGGAACTAACTATAAAATTATAAGAGATAATTTTGTTAATATGAAACTTAGATTAAATGAATTAGGTATAGAAAAAGTGGATGGTATTCTTTTAGACTTGGGAGTATCAAGTCCTCAAATAGATAATGGTGAACGAGGTTTTTCATTTATGAAAGATGCTACATTAGATATGAGAATGGATACTAGAAATAAATTAACTGCAAAGAAAATAGTAAATGAATATAGTTTAAATGAATTAACAAATATATTTTATAGTTTTGGAGAAGAAAAATTTTCTAAAGTTATAGCAAATAATATTGTTAAATATAGAGAAAATAAAGAGATAGATACAACATTAGAATTAGTTGGAATAATAGAATCATCTGTTCCTAAAAAATATTTTGTTACTAAACACCCTGAAAGACAAATATTTCAAGCTTTAAGAATAGAAGTTAATAGTGAATTAAATGTTTTAAATGATGTTTTACCAGATGCTATAGATTTACTTAATAAAGGTGGAAGATTATGTGTTATAACATTTCATTCTTTAGAAGATAGAATAGTAAAGAAAATATTTAAGAGTTTTAGTGAAGTTGATGAAGTGGTTAAAGGAATGCCTAATATTCCTGATGAATATAAACCATTAATTAAAATAGTTAATAATAAGCCGATAGTGGCGAGTAGTGAAGAAATAGAAAAAAATAGTAGGAGTAAAAGTGCTAAATTAAGAATAATTGAGAGGTTATGATTATGAAAAAAAATAAGAGTAAAAAAATTAAATTTTTAAAAGGTGAAAAAATATTTGTTTTTCTAATTATTTTATTTGGTACATTAGCTCCTGTAGTTACTGTTTCTAGTAAATCTATATTATCACGTAGTAATATTGAGTTAGAAAGAGTAAAGAAAAAAGTAGAAAAACAAGAGAATATTAATGAAAGTTTAGAGATGCAAGTTAATGAATTAGCAAGTCTTTCAAACATTCAAGATATTGCAGAATTTTATGGATTATCATATAATAATGATAATATAATTGTTATTAAGTAGGAGAAGGTGGAATATGAACAATGCAGTAAAGATAAACAAATTTCTTATTGTGGGCATTGTTCTTTTATTTGGCTTAATAATAGCTAAATTAATATACGTTTCGGCTAGTACAACAATAGATGGAATAAATATAGGTGAATTTGCTTTATCAAGAACTACTGGGAATAAAACTTTATATGCTTCTCGTGGTAGTATATATGATTGTTCTGGAGAAGTTTTAGCTGAGAATGTAAATTCTTATACAGTTATTGCTTATTTGTCTTCATCTAGAACTAAAAATGAAAAGAATCCTCAACATGTTGTTGATGTAGAAAGTACAGTTAAAGCTTTAGCTCCAGTATTGGAAATGGACGAAGATAGACTTAGAGGTTTATTAAATAGAGATGCTTATCAAGTAGAATTAGGACCTGAAGGTAGAGGCATAAGTGAATTATTAAAAGAAAAGATTGAAGAATTAAATTTACCTGGTATAGATTTTACTAAAACAAGTAAAAGATACTATCCTTATGGAAGTTTTGCATCATATATTATAGGGTATGCTAAAAAGAATGATGATGGAGATATAGTAGGTGAAATGGGAATAGAATCTTACTATGATGATGAATTAAGTGGAGAAGATGGATATTATAAATATCAAAAAGATCCTTATGGATATCAAATAGCAGGTACACCTGTACAAGAGAAGAAGGCTCTTAATGGATATAATATAGAGTTAACTATAGATTCTAATATTCAAATGTACTTAGAAAATGCTGTAAGTGATTTAGTTACTAATTATTCTACTGATTGGGCAACTGTTACTGTAGCTGATGCTAAAACTGGTGCAATAGTTGGTAGTGCATCTAATCCAACATTTGATGCTAATAAATTAAATATTACTAATTATAATAATCCATTAGTAGCGTATACTTATGAACCTGGTAGTACAATGAAGATATTTAGTTTTGCATCTAGTATAGAAGAGGGATTATATAAAGGAGATGCCACTTATAAATCTGGTTCTATAACAGTTGATGAATATGTTATTGATGATTGGAATGATGAAGGATGGGGAACTATCACATATGATGTTGGTTTTACATATTCTTCGAATGTTGCTGCTACATTACTTGCACAAAAGTTAGGTAAAGAAAAATTATTAGATTATTATACTGAATTAGGTTTTGGACAAAAGACTGGTATTGAATTACATGGTGAATTAAATGGTAAAGTAAACTTCATGTATGCAAGTGAATTAGCGGCTGCATCTTATGGTCAAGGTATAACTGTAACACCTATTCAACTTATTCAAGCGTTAACGACTTTAACAAATAAAGGTAATGTTTTGAAACCTTATATAGTTAATAAAATAACTGATCAAGATGGAAAAGTTATTTATGAAGGTAAAAGAGAGGAATTAACAAAAGTATATAGTGAAAGTACTATAGAAAAAGTTATTTCTTTGATGGACTTGACAGTTAACGGAGAAGATAGAGCGGCGACTGGTAAAGTTTATCAAACTGATGCTGTAAGATTAATAGGTAAAACTGGTACGGCCCAATATACAACTAGTAGTGGTAAATATTCAAGTGGTATATATAATATAAGGTCTTTTGCTGGAGTATTTCCTAAAGATAATCCGGAATATATTATATATGTTGCTGTGAAGGATTTAGATGGAACTAGTAGTGCAATGGGTAATATGACTAAAACTATAGTTGAATCTATTGCTAAATATAAAAATTTAAGTGAAAGAGAAAGTAATAAGGATGAAACTAAGTATGTTACTTTAGAAAGTTACTTAAATAAATATGTTAGTGATGTAAGTTTAAATTTAAAGGAAAAAGGTTTAACACCGGTAATAATAGGTGATGGAGATTTGGTTGTAGAACAATATCCAAAGAAAAGTAAAAATATTGTTATTGGTTCAAAAGTATATTTAAGAACTAATAGTGATAAAAAGATTATGATAGATATTACAGGTTTTACTAAGAGTGAGGTTAAAACTTTAATGAACTTTATGAGGGTTGATTATGAATTTACTGGTAGTGGTAAAGTAGTTAGTACTAATATTCCTGTAGGAGAAGAAATAAATAGTAAATTGATTATTAATTTAGGTTAGAAGGTGAATTATGAAAAATAAAAAAAGTAAGAAAAAGATGGTTAAAGATAAGTTATTAAATGCTATTAAATCATATAAGACAATTATATATATATCTTTTGCTATTAATGTAATATTGTTAGTATTTGCTTATTACACTATATCTAGTAATAAAATATACTCTTTTAGTGGTAGTGATGAATATATAAGGGTAGAAGACGGTCTTATTGCTCTTAATACTGATATAAATTTAATAAATGGTAATAATATAGAATATATAAATGGTGTTGATTATGATATAAAGAGTTATAAAATAGGCTATTATGTTATGGATGATACTAAGTTAGTAGAAATTATAAGTAATACATTAGAATTAGAAAGTAGTGTAAAGTTAAGTGAATTAATTAATAATTTTTCATCATTTAATATTGTAGAAAAAAATAGTAATCCAATTCATTTTACATCATATAAAAAAGAGTTAATTAATGATGGTTTGTATCTGGTTTTAGAAGCTAAAACTGATAGTGGACAAGATGTATTTAGTAAAATAAAATTAAATGTGTCAAAAATTTCAAAACATTAAAATTTTAGTCTTGACTTACTAATACATTATATAGTATGATTTTATTGTAGGAGGATAAAGAAAGATGAACACAAAACAAAAATTAACTTTAGGGATAGCAGCAATATTTATGGTTACCCTAACAATCGTAGGAGTTACTTATGCATACTTCGTAACACAAGTACAAACTGGTACTCAAGCAGCAGCAAACGTTACTACTGCTACATTTGGTGAAATCACATTCGTAAAAGAAGGTGAATCAGTTACATTAGATGCTATGGCTGGTAATGAAACTGAAACATTAAACTATCATGTTGAAAATACTGGAGATAGTGCGTTGAGTTATGACAATGTTATTCGTCAAGTAGCTGGTGATCCAAAATTCATTAGTTCATTAACTTCAGCTGAAGCTAGTCCATTAGCTGAATGTTATAATCTTACTGATGATGTTACTCCGGCAACTGCTCCACAAGCATGTTATAATGGAGCATACTATGATAACATTACTGTAGTAGTAACTAGATATACTGATGAAGGACGTTCTCAAGGTGCTACTGAAGTATATAATGGTAAATTAGCGACTGCGTTATCAAGTGATATTGAAACTAACGTTCCTATAGCAGCTAAAACTACTCATTATTATACTATAACAGTTACTCATAATGATGCTGGTAAAAATCAAAATCTTGAACAAACTGCAAAAGCTACAGTTATTCCTGATATTGATAGCGTTGCTTAATAAATAAAATCAAATGAAAATTTGATTTTTTTTTTGCTTTTCTCTTTACAAAAGAAAGTATTCCTTTTATAATAAAATTCAATTGGCGAGGAGGTAGCAATATGAAAGAAAATTTCCCGATTTTACTTTTGAAAAAGCTAATATTGTTGCCTAATCAAGAAATACGTTTAGAAATAAATAATGATGTATCTAAGACTGCTATTGATGATGCAGTTAAGAACTTTAATTCAAATATTTTAGTTATTAGTCCTATAAATTTATTAGAAGAAAAACCTACTACAACAGATTTACCTAAAGTAGGTGTTATAGGTAAAATTAAGACTAAAATAAAGTTACCTAATGGTAATTATAGAATAATAATAAAAGGCATTAATAGAGTACAAATTTTAGAGTATTTTCAAACTAATAATGGTATATTAAAAAGTACAGTTAAAAGATTATATATAAAGACTTATGATGAAGTTAAAGAGACTGCTTTATCTAGAAAGTTAAAAGAACTTATAAATGAATATATTTTAATAAATAGTGAATCAAGTAATGTTATTACATCTAGTATAGAAAATGTAACTGATTTAGATATGCTTACTGATATAATTGTATCTTTTTTACCGATGGATCAAAGTAAGAAACTTATTTATATGAATGAGTTTAATTATATTAAAAGAGCAGAGAATTTAATTAAAGATATTAATATTGAATTAGAAGTTATTAATTTAGATACTAAGATAGATGATGAGATAAGAGAAAAGTTTGAGAAAGAACAAAGAGATTATATTTTAAAAGAGAAAATTAATAAGTTAAATAATGAATTAGGTATATTAACTGATAAACAGTTAGAAGTAAATCATTATAAAGAAATATTAGATGATTTAGTATTGCCTGATAAAACTAAAAATAAGTTATATAACGAGATTAAACGTTATGAATATACTAATGATAATAGTCCTGATGCTAGTGTTATAAGAAATTATTTAGAATGGGTTTTAAACTTACCGTGGAATAATTATTCTAAAGAAGAAACTAACTTAGTAAATGTTAAAAAGAATTTAGATAAAACACATTATGGATTAGAAAATATAAAGAAACGTATATTAGAGTTTGTTAGCATAAAGAAAATAAATAAAGATGTATCAAACCCAATACTTTGTTTAGTTGGTCCTCCAGGTGTTGGTAAAACTACTTTAGGAATGAGTATTAGTGCTTCATTAAATAGAGAATTTTATAAAATAAGTGTTGGAGGCATAAATGATTCTAGTGAATTAGTAGGTCATAGAAAAACATTCTTAGGTGCTAATCCTGGTAAGATAATACAAGGTATAAATAAATGTGGAGTAATGAATCCAGTAATATTAATTGATGAAGTAGATAAGATGTCACAAGATTTTAAAAGTGATCCTACTAGTACTTTATTAGATATTTTAGATGAATCACAAAATACTATGTTTGTAGATAATTATATTGAAGAACCTATTGATTTATCTAAAGTTATGTTTATCTTAACAGCTAACAGTTTAGAGGATATACCAACTCCTTTAAAAGATAGATTAGAAATTATAGAAGTAAATTCTTATACTGAATATGAAAAGATGGATATTGCTAAAAAATATTTAATACCAGATATTTTTATAAAGTATGGTGTAAAGAAAATAAGTTTTAGTGATGAAGTAATATTATATATAATTAATAATTATACTAAAGAAGCTGGAGTAAGAGAATTAGATAGAATATTAAAAAGATTAATAAGAAATTATTATTTAGAAAATAATAAATTAAAGAGTATTACAATAGAATATGTAAATAAGATATTAGGCAGTCCTAAGTATACTAAAGAAAGAATCGATAATCATAAGGGTGTAGTTAATTCGTTAGCGTGGACTCCTTATGGTGGTAATATTCAAAAAATAGAATGTATTAAACTAAATGGTAATGGTAATATTATTACTACTGGTAATGTAGAGAAAATATTAAAAGAGAGTATATCGGTCGCTATTAGTTTTATAAAATATAAAAAATATACTAATGTAGATTTTAGTAAGTTGGATTTACATATTAATGCATTAAATGCTGGTATAAAAAAAGATGGTTCTAGTGGTGGTGCAGCAATAGTTACATCTATACTTAGTGTATTAAAAAATAAAATAGTATCTAGTGATATTGCTATGACTGGTGAAATAACTTTAAATGGTGATATATTAGCAGTAGGTGGTATTAAAGAAAAAATTATAGGGGCTTATAATAATGATATTAAAATAGTATATATACCTTTTAATAATAAGATTGATTTAGAGGATATCCCAAATAATATTAAAGAAGAATTAAGTATTAAATTGGTTAAAAATTATCAAGAAATATATGAAGAAATATTTAAGTAAAGAGTAAATCTTTACTTTTTGTTTACATTTGATTCTTTACAATTAAGTTTAAAAAATATATACTTTTAATAGTAAAGAAGGTAGGGTTTAAAATATGAGTGAATTAGATGAATCAAAAACAAAGTATTTTGTTATAGCGATAATATTATTAATTATATTAGGAGTAGTATTGGTAGTACATTTTAATAATAAATCTTTAGTTAGTGGGGAGAAAGAAAAGGAAAATACTACTACTACAACCATTAAAGATGTTGATACTACAAAAGAATATGAATATAAGAACGATGAAGAAAAAGTAATTAAAGTTAACAAAAAGGAAGAAGTTACTAATGAAGTAGTTTATAAATCTACTATAGATGAAAATACTAATATGATATTTAATTATAAATTGACAGAAGAAATAAGTGATAGTGATAAAATAGTTAGTACTAAGTTAAGTATAGTAGATAGTTTAAAAAATAATAATGTAGTAGGTTTATATGATATTTCTTTATATGATATAAATAACGTTAAAAAGAGTGTAAAAGATAGTTTGATTACAATTAGTATTCCTTTAGGAGAATTAGCAGGATATGATACTTATAAAGTAGTATATATAGATGATAATAATGTTATTAGTGATGAAGTTATAGAATCTAAAATAGAAGATGATTATATTAAGTTTGATGTAAAACATTTATCTAAATATGGTATTATTGCGACTAAGGCAATAGTTGAAGAAGAAAAAGAAGAAGTTA
>JAZLAK010000125.1:0-9501 GCA_045613165.1 Bacilli bacterium
TGGTGTAAAGCTTCAATTGAACGATACCTTGTTTATTAACTCAGGTATTAAGGTAGCTTTGCCTCACGGATATGCAGGTGTATATTTGAATAAGTCTGGTAAAGGTAATGCAGGATTTGATGTTCGTGCACAAGTTGTTGACGAGGATTATACTGGTTATGTACATCTTTCACAAGCATTTACTAAGGATGCAGATTTCAAGAATGTAGTTTATTGTGGAGATAAGCTTACTCAAATGCTTATTCTTCCAGTTCTTCATACAACTCCAGTTGAAGTTTCAGAATCTGAATATATGGCAGAAATGGCAGGTTCTCAACGTGGAGATGATGGCTTTGGTTCATCAGACGTTAAACATTAAGGTTATGAATCCAATAGGTACAATATTAGATTTTTGTGTTAATACACAATGCAAGATAATACCATTTGGATATCTTGAATGCGATGGAAAAATAATAGAAAAACAAAAATATATTGAATTATTCTATTCATTAAATATTAATGATTCAACATTTAAATTGCCTAATTTTAATACAATACAAATATCTGAAAACGTTGAGTTAATTAAAATTATTAAGGTGTTTAATACACAAGATCGTTTTGATGCAATAGGAGATTCTGAATTTATATTAAAATGATTAAAAAAATTTATATTGGTGCGATTTCTGGAAGCGAATATCCAGATGAAAATTATTTAAAAATATTCGACAGTCAACATGGGTTTGAATTACCATTATGCAATTTTTTTGTTGATGGTCATGGAAATATTTTCGAAACACATGAAATTGGTGAAGTATTTTCAGAAAAAATAGATAATGAATCAGTAGTTATCAGGTGTTGCGATCATATTTTGAACAATGATCATATAAGAAGTTTATATGGTGTGTATGCAGTTATATTTTATATTTATCAATTAAATGGATATGACTTTTCAGATGTACAAATTTTGAATGGATCGGAATTAGATGAATCATTGACATTAAATATAGATTTCAATAAATATTTTGGTGATATACATATATTGATGGAGATGAATAAAAATGCCAATGATTATATGTTAAAAATGCAATCACAAATTGATGATGCCAAAACTTTGGCGCGAAATTTAATTGAAACAAATCAAATTACTTCTAAAGAGGATATTGAAAATTCAGAATTTTACAAGCTTTATAATGTTGGAAATGATCGTTTATTAAATATTTTAAATAATCATTCATTAAATGATAATGAATTTGTAATTGTAAAAGAATATGGTAATATCGATGAAATGTCATCAGAAGAAATGCCATTTATTCATGATTCATATATTCATAAAACATTATTTGACTTTTTGAAAAAATATAAAGATACATTTAATATTTCTTATTTGTTTGAAACTATATATAGAGAATCAACCTTCTTTTATTATTCGCATTCAATTAAACATGAAAATTCAGAATTATTACATCTAATTGATTTGTTTAATTGCTGGTCACTAGTAAAAGAAATATTTCCAACAAAATTAACAACAAATATAATAAAACGATATCATTATTCTGATGATTTATCAACAGAACAATTATATCAGTTGTTAACAGCATATATTCTTTTATCAGAAGAAGTAAAAACAATAAAAGATTTTTCGACAGAAGATATTATTTCAACAATTTATGATAAAATTGTTTCTGGAACATATATTAGTGGTCAAAATTATGAACATAATGGATTTAGCATAAATATTCGTAATGTTAAATTATATATAAATAGAAATATTGGCAAAGAATTTTATGACGCTTGATTATATTTGGACAGTTATTCAGCGTTTCAATGAAAGATACATATTTAGAAATAGTAATTTTATGAAACCATTTGTATTAGATTTATCTGGCAAAAAACTTTGTCAGATATCTAATACTGTGGATGATAAAGATATTGCAGGTATTTTATTTTGTGATTTTAAGGAAAGTGATTCTTCTATTGCGAGAGGTCCGGCAAGTTTTTTTAAAAACAATAAAAATGAATTAATAACAGATAATAAAATACCTGTTTTAAATTTTACTTGGTGGTATGGCATAAATGAAGGTAAATTATTTATTGATAAATTAGAAAATATTGATGATGATTTATTAATTATGCCAGTGCGTAATCTAAAAAGAATAGTACAAAAACCATTTGATAAAATTCTAATTAAACGTAATATTGTGTTTTTAACAAATGGTGAAGTAAATGTGCAATTACCATATGAACAATTAAATAATAATATTGGAAAATGTATTTTAATTTCGCCAGATGGTCATTCATTATTTATTTATGGTGTTAAGGAAAATTCAATAAACGAATTAGAAATAATTAAAAACTTCTTAAATGAACATCCAGCATATCCTGTTATGGTTGATAATGGTAGATATTTATTTTATTTCGTTGGTGAAAACATAACTAAAGATGATTTTGTATGCGGTGGTTTACATAAAATTGATGAACTTTATATAATAGGTTTTTGTAAAGATACTAAATAATTTTCTATTTTTTAATAAATTAAAATATATTCTTAAATGACAGACCAATTAAGTTATCTTAAAGAGCTTTCGAAAATATATTCTGGGGAAAATACTTCGTTAACAGAAGTTTTGAATTCTTTTAAATGTGTTTCGGATAATTATGCTCAAATTAAGGTAAAGGAGTTTCAATATTCAAGTTATGAATTTGATAAATGTTCTATTAAAGAACAGGCTGAATTTGTTAATGATCAACTTCAGCTTATTGAATGTTTGGTGGCAAATACTATTTATGATAAATCTGGTATAACACGTAACTGGAAAGAAATTTATGATTTATTACATGATCCAGATTATGCGAAAATAGAAAAAATTAAACGTCATGTAGTTTATTCAACTGATCAAAATTCTCGTCCAATTGGTGAAGCTTCATATCCAATGTGGAATGGTTTACAGATTATTGACTTGGATATTAAGAATGCAGAATTAGCAACATATTTAAAAGATATTTTATTTAAAGAACTTTGTAAGTTTAATTGGTTTCTTGGTGTATGTAAATCTGCATCAGGTAAAGGTTTGCACGTTTGGACAAAGATAACTCCTATTTCGACTTCACAAAAAAATCGAAAGATTGAATATCTTTGTAATTTCCGTCATAAATATTCATATGTTTATATGGTTTTGTTAAACTATATGGAAGATAATAGATATACAAAATCAGATATCATTGAGTTTATGGATATGGCGATGGCAAAACCTCAACAGGGTATCTTTATTTCATCAGATAATACTGCGTTAATGAATACTAACTTTCAAGATTTACGTTTGGATGTGAATTTTGAAGGAGCATTTGATAATGGTATTGCATCTATTGACTGGATTAGCCATACAGATTTAAAAGAAATTTTCTCAAAACTTGAATGGTTTAATAATGATAATTTTGATTCAGAAAGTAATGTAGATTTATCAAATATCAATAACATAAATGAACGTGATTTATCAAAACGTAAAGGAAAGAAACACTATAAACACAATCAACGTTGGCAATTAGCAAATACATTGACTGCATTATACGGTGAGCAAAAAGCATTTGATATTTTACGAGAAATTTGTGAACATACAACTACTCGAGAGTTGAAAGGAGACGTTAAAACTGCAGCAATTCATAATAAACCTATTTCCGTTTGGGCTGTGAAAGAATTGAATAAATTTCATGGTTTTAAAATTGAAATGAAAGGTGATAATGAAGAGTATGATAAACGATTATCTAAAGTTATTGAGGAAGTAAAACGAGATGCAAAGATAGATTATGTAAAATCTGCAACGAATAATACTAATAAAGTCATATTTAATATAACAAAAAATCAATATCTTGGAAATATTAAGGATGATATTGTTAAGAATCTTGGTAAAATATCTTTGTTAGAGGCTGGTGCTGGTTATGGTAAAACTGAGATGATTAAATCTCTTAGCGCAAAAACGTTATTGATTTTACCATTTACATCAACTATTAAAGCAAAAATTGAGGCAGATGAGAATACATCTGATTGGTTGTATTATTATGGTCCAAAACGTCCAACTCTTCAAGAATTAATGTCAGATAAATCTATAGCAATGACTATTGATAAATTTAGTAACATTAATTTATTTGAGTTAAATAATGCACAGTTTGAATATATTGTTATTGACGAGTCGCATTTATTATTCATTTCATCATTTAGAGATGTAATGAGCCCAACAATTCAACGTTTGGCAAACTGTAATGCGAAAGTCATTATGATGACCGGTACACCAACTGGCGAATTATTATTCTTCCCAAACATCAAACATATTAAGGTTATTAAGGAAGATGTACGCATAAAAGATGTTAAGATATTTTTTACACCAACTAAATATGAACAGTTAGTTGATATGTGTAAAAGTATGGCATTGGATATTAAGGATGGAAAAAAGATATTGTTTCCAACTAATAAAGGAAATTTGTATTTCGAAGAAGTTATTGGTTTGGTTCAACAGTATATGGATGAATTAGGTGTTAAACGTCGAATCAAGCATTTTTATTATAAGAAATCAAATACTGGCGAAGAGTCAATGGATTCTATTAACTTTAATAAATCAGTTGGTTCAAACGATATAGTATTCTGTTCATCATTCTTGTCTGTCGGTGTCGATATTTGTGATAAATATGATTTTAGAGTTTATTTCTCTGAATTATGGATTTCACAAGATATTGAACAGTTTGCGAATCGTATTCGAAATAACAACTTATTTATTAAATTATATCTTCCAAAAAGAGATTCTGCTGATTATCAGATAAATTATCTTAACGTAGAACCTTTGGATTTAGGATTTAGTAAAGAGGATTTGATTCTTATTCAAGACTTTATTAGAACATGTAATGATATGTTGGATAGAAATAATGAAGAGTATAAGTATAATCCACTTATTCAGTCATTATTGTCTGCTAATAGATATCTTAAATATGATGAAAATGATTGTAAATATTATATTGACGAAACCGCATATAAATTAAAAGTATTCGAGGAGAGATATACTAATTATGCAAAACAGTTAAAAGTTCTTGTTCAAGGTATGGTTGATTTTGGTTATACTATTGAAGAGATAAATTCAAGTAAAGAACTAACTGATGATAGCAAACTTCAAATAGATGAATACTTAAAATCATGTAAACGAGTTAGAGAGAATTTTATTACAGATGAAACTTTTAAATTTCTTGAACAAATTACTGATGATAACATTGATTTGTATAAAGAAATTATGAAAGGAAATTATGAAATTTTCAGAAGTGATAAATATGAAGCTACTCGTGGAGAAAATAACTTATATGTAGAAAATATTGAGATTTTGGAAAAGAATGCACCAATAGTAATTTCATTGTATAAGAATTTTACTTTAGATGTTATTAATGAAATTTATGAGTTCTGTGTAGATAAAAAACGTAATAGAATTAACTATACAAAACTTGATAAAATTAGAGCATTTGTATCTTTGGAAAATAAACGTAAACAAAAGAAGATTGATATGCCGGTATTGAAATTCTTGCAAGATACAAAGGTTTGGGTAGAAGAACATCCAGACACAACTAAAGAAGAAATTGAATCATTCCAAAAACATTATGCAGTTAAATATGCAAACTCAGTTAAAAATGTTGTAGTTGAAGATGTAATTTATTTGGAAGAGATTTATGGATTTATTAAAGATTTATGGAATGTTGTAGTTGTTCAAAGTAGACCAAAGCAAGGAGCTATAAAAATTGAAATGTTTGATTTGTTATGGGAAACTAAAAACGATATTAACTTACTTAATATTTATGGAAATAAAGCAACTCAATCATTCTTTGCAGATATTCTTTTAGATAATATGAATCCAAGTGAAGAGGAAGCTGCCGCCGAATTAGAACATACTGAGAAAAAAACTTTGGCGGATGTTGAACAAGATTTACCTAATATTGTACATTCACAATATGATTACTTTAAGTATTCTGATTTGGATGGTTCAAATAATCGATTCTTGAGAAAACAAGAAAATACGCAATCACAAGCATTTACACCAAATGAAACTCAGGAAGCTATAAACACATATTTAGAAAATAACGAACTACTTTTACCATTTTAATATATATGAAAACACAAGACTTAATTGAAAAAATTAACTTTTTAAACTTCACCACACTAGAAAAATGCGTTAGTATTTTGAAACTAGAACCTGTTTATGCTAATTACATGAACGAACAAAAACTTGGTTTATTAACGATTGGATCATTAATTTTTAAATGTGATGATGGTTATGTAATCGCGAGAGGATTAGAAAACCGAGAAGAATTGTGGAATGAAGCAGCGGTTGGATGTGTAACTGCAATGGAATATGTTAAGAAAGATTAAGCAACAAAGACCGGAAATTTCCGGTCTTTGTTTTATGGTTATAAACTATTTATCTATTTAAATAATTTTATATTATTTGCGTGCATTAATTTTCCAGCGCTTGTTCTATTAAATGCATCCCAGAATTTTTTTACTTCAGATTCAGATAATGTTGGATCTAACTCTATTCCACATAATCTGATTTTAGTATTAATTGATAAAGCATCTTTGCCTGTATAAAAAATTCCTCGTTTAGCTTTATCGTAAACAAACTTAGGTTCTAAATCGCCAGCTTCAGATGGATTTTCATCTTTTAATCTTATTGCAGCTCTATTTAAAGCTTTAGCAATAGATTCAGCAGAAGTACCTACTCCAGCTATTGAACTAAATAACCCCTCTTTAATGTAATCTTGTAATGTTTTCATATTATTCTATTTCTTTAAATCCTATAGATTCTTCTTCATTAGTTTGATGATCACAATTTTGATGTGGTGTTTCTCCATTAAAGATATTACAATGATATCTTTCATATGAGTATTCTACCCATGCATTAGAAATACCAGCTGCGCCAAAAATACCAGCAACTGCTATAACATAAGAAGCCAAACCACTTAAATCAATTGTAATAGTGTGATTAAACCAAATATCAACAACTAAACCTGCTGCAGGTACAATTAACATTAAAATACCTACTAAAGTTGCAGCAACCAAGAAGAAATTCATTGTATTGAACTCATTATCATCTCTCATCAAATTATCCCATAATCCTTGATTTGGTTTTGGTTCTGGTTTTGATTTTGGTGTAGTATTAGTGTTATTTTGTCTTGATTTCATAAACTGTGGAAGTAATGATAATATAGTTTTAAACAGGTTATTCATAAAAATGTCTTTTATTTATATTTAACCCCTCTATATATAATTAAAAATAAACCGCAAAAAATTATTTTTAATAAAAGATACGAATTATCTTAAAATGGATATAAAGAATACTTTAGACTATAAACATGAATATTATACGTCTCATAACATAAATAGTGATAGACGTTATAAATATGAAGAAGACGGTATTTTAACTAAATGTTTACCTAAAATTTTATTTAAAGGTAATTCATTATTTGTAACGTTTTTACAGTTAATTGACCTTAGATTAATTATGATGTTTAAATACATTGATAAAATAAAAAGATTTAAATTTATTACTTGGTATTAATTAATGGAATTTGTTGATAATAGAGGGCATATTTTTAGTTTAACTGACTATAATACTTATCCAGATGGTTATTTATTTAATGACCATCCATATGTGTTTTGGATGAATGATAAAAATGGAACTGATTTATCAGTAAACTGTTATTATATTCAACCAATACGAATTTTATTGGAAAAGGTAGAAGAAAACCAAAAAAGAGATATTGAAATTTTAATTGAAAAATCAAATCATTATAAATTATTAAGTTCAGTTAAAGTTCAGGAGTTAATGGAAAAAAATTCCTTTTTAATGCAAGATATTGAAATTGATGAAGCTGAAGATTTGACGCAAAAGTTAACTACTGACGATTTGCTTCAAATAGAAATCAATGAAGTAAGATATAAATACATTGAAAATGGAAAAAACTATTTTTATTACGGAGATCCAAAAGAAACTGATAAAGAATTAACAGAATATCAGCTTGATTATGTAATGATTCCATTTTATGTAGTAAGTAAAGTTAAAGAAACTGGATCTTGGTTAACTAACGTATTAATTCATACAACAGATACTTTTAGTGTTAAAAAGATAAATGGAATAATTGATACTGAAAACTCCGGTGTTGTTAAACATTTTTACTGTCCTATAACTGTTGGTGGTGTGTATCATGATGAAATAGAAGAACTATCAATTAATGGAAAGAACATGGGTGTTTCTTTACCAAAAGATATAATGCGTTCAATTTACTCAGTTGGATTCTTCAATAATGTTCCAGATATGAATAAATGGAATCAAAAAATGAAAGAATTCTTAATGAATTATATGTTATTTGTTGGAGAAAAGGGTAACTTTAGAAGCATCGAAAAATCTTTAGATTGGTTTGGTTATAATAAGAAAATTTCATTAAGCAAACTTATAAAAACGGATAATGAATTCCAAAAACAATATATCCTTGATAATTTTGATTTAACAACTGATTTGATATCAGCATTTAAATATTTTAGAAATGCAACATATGTATCATTATCAATGACTAAAGTTGGTTATGATGAAAATAATATTCCAGAATATAATTTTAATGAAGATTTTTGGGGTGAACATAAACCAGAATTAGTTGATTACTTTAACAAAACAGAAGAAATTGAGTTAGATAATGGTATAAAATATTATAAAACTTACTATGATTATTCATTTAATGAATTGTCGCTAAAACTTTCTGCGTTAAAATACTATTATCAAAAGTATTTTTTGCCTATTCATATTAAGATTTTTAGAGCATCATTTACTGAACAAACATTTGCAAATGATATAAAACTATTAAATACTTCAACATCTGGAATAAGCGAAATACCTCTTTTAAATGCAGATAGAAACCTTTCAGTACAGTTTAACCCATTAAATACATTGTGGTTTTCTAAACAATTACATTTTGTTGATGATAACTATAATGAATTTTCTAATTATGCAGAAATTGGAAATAATTTTACTGACATAAACATTTATGAAATTGATGAAGTTTGTTTTTCTATTCCAATAACAATATCATCTTCATTAGAATCTACTGTTTTTAATTGTGTTTTAATGTTATATAAAGATTCTACGAAAATTCATGAATCTCATTTTATGTATGCAAATGATAAAATGGAATTTAATTCTTTAGTAATTACTCCATCTTTGTTTAGACATATAACTGACTGGGAAGAATCAAAATATAATATCGTGCTTGGTGTAAATGGTAATTGGTATGATTGGGAATTCGAAGTAAAAGTTCCAGAATTACATATAGAATTAGGTAAACTTGAATATAAGTATGAGTACGATATACATAAACAGTTTAATGGTAAAGATGAAAATGGTAGAATAAAATGGAATGCATCTATATATGAACCAGATGTTGTAACAATAGATAATATAAATTATATATCGCAATTAACAGATTATGCTAAACAAAATTGTTTAC
>JAZLAK010000126.1:0-9812 GCA_045613165.1 Bacilli bacterium
AAAACTTTTGACAGGTGTTCTTTTATTAGAATGTCTTTTTATTTTGATCTTATATTATTATAAATATAATTTTAAAATTAAAAATACTAACTCTACTAATGGAATTCCAAAACGAGTTGAAAGTAATGAATTTGGAAGTAGTAGATTTTCTACTATACAAGAAATAAAAGAACAATTTACAACTTGGAATTTTAATAAACAAAATAATTCTGGTGGTATGGTTGTTGCAATAGATAATAATAAATACTATGTTGATACTAGTTCAAATCATACTTTAATTGTAGGAAATACAGGTTCAGGAAAAACAACTTCTGTAATATTTCCACTTATATTTAATTTAGCTGATAGTGGCGAAAGTATGATTATAAATGATGTTAAAGGCGAATTATATAAAACAACTTATGACTATTTAAAGAAAAAAGATTATGATGTAAAAGTTATCAATTTAAGAGATACAAATAATAGTGATTTTTGGAATCCTTTAACTCTTGCTTATGAATATCATAAAGAAAAAAATTATGAAAAAGAAATTGAAACTATTAATGATTTATCAAGTGCAATATGTGATGATGTAAGTAGTCGTGATAAGTATTGGCAAGAATCGTCTTCATCTGTATTAAGTGCTTTATGTTTAGCATTAATTGAAGACGCAAAAATAAAAGAACAAATACACTTCCACTCTATTTATAATTTACTTGTAGAACATGGTGCTAAAAAACATAATGAAGAAAATTCACTTGATAATTATTTCAATGAAAAACCTTTTGGTAATACTGCAAAGAATTTATATTCATCTGGTAATTTTGCACGTGGCGAAACAAGAGCAACTATCTTTTCTATTTTGGCTGCTAAATTAAAAGTGTTTGGAGATACCGGTGTTAGTTATATTACAAGCACTACTTCATTCAATATTAGAGATATAGGAAAGAAAAAAACTGCTATATTTTTAATAGTTCCAGATGAAAAATTATCAAGACATTTTATAGGTGGATTATTTGTTAATCAAGTTTATCAAACTTTGGTTGATGAAGCACAGAAAAATCCAGATGGCAAACTTCCTATAAGAGTTAATTTTATATTAGAAGAATTATGTAATACTATAAAGATTCCAGAGTTATCAAAAAAGTTAACAGTTGCTAGGTCAAGAAATGTTAGGTTATATATGGTAATTCAAGACTTCGGACAATTACAAGAAACATATAGAGAAATGACACCTACCATAAAAGCAAATTGTAGTAATTGGGTTTATCTATTAACTAATGATTATTCAACTGCTCGTGAAATATCAAATCGTATGGGAAGATACTCAATATTAACTACTCGTACTTCTTCTTCAAATAGATATGGTAAAGCAGATTTTAATTTATCTTCTGATTCATCTATTACAGGGAGAGATTTATTAACTGCTGATGAATTAATTAATTTTAAATTTGGCGAAGCAATTATATTAAGAGCTCGTATGAATCCAATTAAAACTAATTTAAAATTAATAACTGATTACCCTATTAAATTTAAAATAATAGATGAAATAAAAGTTATTCATGAAGACTTTCATAAATTAGAAATATTTGATTTAGATGTTTATAGAATTGAAAAAGAATTATTTAGTCCAGAAGTAAAAAAGACCAAAAAAACTCAAAAAGCAAATCCTACTAGAAAGAAAAATACTGATGACACTAAATAATCAAACTATCAACTTGTTTAACTTTGAATATCCGTTATTTAAGTTAGACAAAAATAATGTTAAAGTCGGTACTTTCTTCTCTGGTATTGGAAGTCCAGAAATGGCTTTTAAAAGATTAAAAGACAATGGAATTATTAAAGATTATGAATCTGTATTTTTTTGTGAAGTTGATAAATTTGCTATAAAAAGTTATTGTACTATTCATGATAAAACACCAGAAGATAATTTAGGGGATATTACAAAAATTAATGGAAACGATCTTCCCTACTGTGATATTTGGATTGGTGGTTTTCCTTGTCAAGATATTAGTATGGCTGGTAATAGAAAAGGTTTTGATTTTAATAGTAATACTAGGTCTTCATTAGGTTGGAAAATGATACAATTTTTAAGAGAAGTTAAAACACCACCAAAAGTTGTTATATTTGAAAATGTTGCAGCTATTACAAATGTTAATATGAGAAAAACATTAAATTTATTTAAAAAGGATTTAGAAGATTTAGGTTATGCTTTATATGATAATGTCTTATCTGCAATTAACTATGGAACACCACAAATAAGAGAAAGATATTTTCTAGTTGCTATTAAAGGAAAATATTTATATCACTTCCCTGAAAAAATAAAACTAAAAGTTAGATTAAAAGATTTGATAGAAAAAGATATTGATAAAAATTTAATACTATCAGAAAAATATCCTTTCAATTTACAAAACTTTGTTGAAAATAAGAATTATACTAAACAAAGCAACTTACTTCTAAAATGTGTTAAAGATAATAAAGATAGATATGAAATAAATTTATATAGATTCATAGATGGTAAAAATTTTTGTGGTAAAGATTTATTTAGTAAATTTGTTCAATCTTCAAGACTATGGTCTATAAATGGGTTTAGTCCTACTCTAACTGCTAATTCAACAGAAGATATGTGTAAAATGATTATCTATAAAGATAATTGTTTTTTTGTAAAAAAAATTAGTCCGTTAGAAAGTTGGCGTATTATGGGATTTACTGATGAAGATTATTATAAAGCAAAAAATATAGGAACTTCTAATCGTCAATTATTTAAACAAGCTGGAAATAGTATTGCAACTAATGTAATTTATCATATTTTAAAAAATCTTTTTTAAGTTATGATATAATTAAATTAACAAAAAAAGATTGTGAGATGATTCTTATGAATGGTAAAGAAAAATTTATATCTCAAAATAAGGATTTAGATTTTGGTATGTTAGAATTCTGGTGTTCTAAATTTTCTAATGTTTATAATATTCAAGAATATATTGCAGAATTTTTAGTTGAAAAAGCACTTGGAATTGATAAATCTCATAATACTGAATATTGGACTTTATTTGATATTCTTTATAAAGACTATCGTATTGAAATAAAAGAAACAGGATACTATCATCCTTGGAATGAAAATGGAAAAATTTCAGAATCAAGAAGATTCGGTATTACAAAAGCAAATAGCAAATATGAAAATAAAGACTCTAATAATCTTTATGAAAGACAAAATGATATTTATGTATTTTGTTTAAATGTGGGAAAAACAAAAGAAACTTCTAATCCATTAAATATAGATAATTGGGAATTCTATATTGTTCCTACAAAAACAATAAATGAAGTTTGTAAAAATAATAAATCAATTAGTTTAAATAAAGTTAAAAAAATTAGTGAAAAAGTAAATTACTTTAAAATTAAAGAATATATTGATAAACTAATTGATAAGATAAAATTTGAAGATTTATTATAGGAAGTGAATTATGGAAAAGGAATATGAAATATTTAAAACTATATCTGGATTAAAATTTGCAATGGATCCAATTTTATATAGAAAAGTAATTACCAATGATAAAGATGGAATAACAAACTCAACAATGGAATCATATATAGTTGCAGAACAATACTTTCCACAATTAGTTCAAGTTATAATATGCTTTCTATGCTTATTTAATGGATACACTGATTTTTGGTCTATACTATTAGTCAATTTAATTTCTGGAATAATTTTCACTTTAATTTGGAACAAAACTAATATTTATAGAATTCCAGGATTAGCAATATTATCTAATCTAATAGGAAATTATATTTTAAGATTACTTATTCATATAATAATTATTGGTGTTTTATCTTTTACATATTTTAATGATTGGAAAATATTAGTGTATTGCATTATTGCTGGTTTGATAACTAACATAATTAAATCATTAATGTCTGGTTATCATATTACATATAAACATAATAATGAAATAGCAAAATATACAATAGATATGATAAAAAACAGCAACAATTTTTCAGATAACAAAAATCAAAAAATAAATAATGTACAACAATACAAAATGACTGATGATGAAAATGAATTAGTAAATATGGTTAATGTATTCTATAAAGATATAATTAACAAATATTTATCAATAGAAAAAGAAACATTCAAGATATATAAATTTATTGATTTTGAAAGTGTATATTTAAAATATGAAAATTTATTAAAAAAGAACGATTTATTTGCAGATAAAATGTATGCATTAAAAAATAATAGCAAATTAAAAAGAACATTACTAGTTGCAAATGAATTTCTAGTTGAATTATTAACACTAGAAATAACATTAAATAAAAGATTAAATGATAAAGCTAACGGAGAAACTTTTACAAAAGAAGAATTTGATATTCTATCTGAACAAAAAAATATAGCTCGTGATAGTCTAGAAGAAAAATTAAAATTATTAAAAGAAGAATTAGAAAGTTTTATTCATAACAAAAATTAGATTATTACATGCGTGATAATCTTTTTATTTGATTTATAAAATATGTTATAATTAAAAAATAGGAAAGAATGATGGTATGAATAAAGAAGTATTTAATTATCTTTTATTAATTGCTATTATGGCTGCACTAATTATTATTTATTCTATTTATGTTTTATTAGACGAACATAAAAAATTAAAATACTATGATAAACCTTTATATTATGAAACTGATTGGGATAAATATAGCACTATGATAGTAAAACAGAAAAAGATTTTATTATATAAAAAACTAGAATTATATTATTATAAAACACTAGTTAAATTAAAAAGGATTTTTATATGGAAACATTAACAGAATTAGAATATTTATTATTTCTCTTTTGGATATTAAGCGGTTTATGTGTATTAATATTTTTTATTAGAAAAGCTAGATATAAAGAACCAGATATTAATGAATATTATAAATTAATAAGTAAGTTAAACGACCAAAAAGATGAAGATTTAAAATTACTTCATGATAGAAATAAAGAAATAGATAAAATTGAAGAAGAAATTTTGAAATGTAAAAAAGAATTGGGTTTAAAGTTATTTAAATAAAATATAACTTAAAACCTTTTTTTATAAAAAAACAATTGATTAAGTGGTCGTCCTATGTTATATTTAATGTGTCAGTATTAGGACTGACTTATTAAACCACTTTGCTTTATCGTGCAAAGTCAATACCAAAATAGCATGATAAACAAAGCACAGAATAGTCGCTAGTACAGGGCTATTTTTTTGTTTTATTAAGAAATAAAGGAGGTCATTATGAGTACAAAAAATTTAGTTGATGATAGTAGATTAGAATCATATTTTGATGGCGGTCTATTACAATTAATTGGTTGGAAGTTATTAGGTGGTTTTATTACTTTAATTACTTTTGGTATTTGTTATCCATGGGCTTTATGTATGGTTTATAATTGGGAAACAAAACATACAATAATAAACGGTCACAGATTATCTTTTGACGGAAAAGCTATTCAACTATTTGGTAATTGGATTAAATGGTTATTCTTATGTTTAATTACTCTTGGAATTTATTCTTTCTGGTTATCAATAGCATTAAAAAAATGGATTACAAAACATACACATTTAAATTAATAAATATTAATTGACAAGATGTAATTGTTAATGTAATATAATCTATACTTACAGAGATAATTTGATTTCAAGGAGCAGTATTTATGAAAGCAAATAATTATGAAATTTTAAAAACAAAAATTGAAGAACTTAATAATCTTAATGATGAAATAAATTTAATTGAATGGAATAAAGAAGATGGTCCTCGCTTTTCTTCTGTTGAAGAAATGAAAGAATTTGAAAATCGTATAATTAACGGCGAGTTAGATTATATTTTAGACGAAAGTATTATCGAAGATACTGAAAACAATATGATTAATACTTTTAATCATACAATTGATAATTATTTTTTCTATATTTATACATTCAAAAAAGATAATGAATTTATTACTTATTTAACAATAAAAGATTTAAATAATAATTATGTTTTAAATCATTTATATGGTAATAAAACATCTAATGAAGAATCAGCTCATTCTTATTTTGAAAAATTAAAAAATGATATTACTACAAATACACTTGATTATTTATTTGAAAATATGATTGTTGATGTAGAAAAAAATATAAATATATTAAAAACTAAATACGAGAAACTGACTAATGAAAGTTAGTTTTTTTATTTGATAAAGGGGGTTGAATATTATAGATATATTAAAAAAATTAAATGAATTAAAAACTTATACTAGTAATAATGAATTTGATAAAATTAAAACTACTACACTAAATATAGAAAAAGAAATTTTAGATAATTATAAAAGTACAGATTTTAAAAGATTATTAGAGAATATTACTTTTTATAGTAAATATTCTCTTTTTAATACTATCCTAGTTGATTTTCAGTATCCAAACTATCTAGAACTAGGAACAGAACAAAAATATCTTAAAAACGGCTTTAAATTAAGTGATAATGCTAAACCTATAAATATACTTGCACCAGATAATGATGTATATGTTAAAATTAAAAACAATAATGAAGAACGAATAGAATTACTTTCTAATCTTACAGAAGAAGAATTAAATAAATACAATGATAAAGATGATAATAGTATCACATTACATCATAAGGATTTTAAAGGATTAAATGTTATTCAATTATTTGATTGTAAAGATACTACTATGCAATTTCATGAATATAAAACTCCTGACTTACCCGCCCTACTTCACAATGATTACAAAGATATTTATAATCCGTTTATAAAAGCAATGTATGCTGATGGATATAAAATACAATATTGCAATAATCTTGATAGTAAACTTTCTTTTGATAAGGATAATAATATTATTAATATAAAAAAAGGATTAAATAATAAAACAACTATTCATTCACTACTAGATATGTATTCTCATAACAACACTGATAATTTGTTTGAAAAAGAATTATTAAAACATGTAATTAATAAAGGATTAGGAATTGATGATAACTTTGAAGAAACACATGATATTACAAATTGGTATAAAAATACTGATATAAAAAATGTAGATAAAACATTAAAACTAATATCTTCAAAAGGTAGAAAATTTATAGATAACTTTAACAGATTTTTTGACATGGAAGAAAAACAATATACTTATGAAAATGTATCATTATACAACGATTATACTTTAACTATGTAATAAATATTATTAATACTATATATTCATTTTAAACTGATATTTTGCACTAATGGTTCTATAACTTTAATGTAGAACTATTAGTCTTTTTTTATTTAAAGAATAATTAAATAACTCTTTCATAGAGTTAATTAGAATAAAGGGGGTTTTTAAATGAATAAAGAAATTAATTATATTATAGAAAATGAATTTATAACTAATGTTGAAAACAAAGAAGATTTTATTGAACTTTTTAACAAGAAATTAGCAAATATTATTTTAAACCTTGAAAACAAATTAAGGGGCTGTAATTCTGATTAAAGCGCGTTATAATTTTATCGTATTACAGCGCTTTCAATATATATAAGCGAAAGGAAATGAATGTATGTTGGAAGAACAAAGAAAGGTGGTAAATAGTAGTTTTTGTAATACAACAGTTTCAAATGATTATAGTATTGATAATGTATCAAATGATGACTATCTAGAAATGGTAGAATTTAAAACAATTAAAAAGTTATTAAATGAAGATAATTTAGAATATACAACAGAATTTTTAAGAACATTATTAAAAATATCTAAACCTAATAATCCTAATTGTTTTAAAAAAAATGGTATAATTGGTTCTTATCATACTCCTGGTAAAAGGGGTATTATATATGTCAGATTATCACAAGAAGATTTAGATAGAGAAAAAGGAAATGTTAGTAAAAGTATTTTAAATCAATTATTAATGTTATTAACATTTTGTAATAATAAAGATATTGAAGTTGTAGGAATTTTTTATGAAGAAGATATAAGTGGTAGTGATGGTTCTCGTCAAGAATGGAATAAAACACTATTATTTTGTGAACTTGGTAATACAGATATCTATGTATGTAAAACACAAGCAAGATTTGCAAGAAGTATTGAATTCGTAGAAAAATATCTACACAAAAATTTTATCCAATGGAACATAAGATTTTTAAGTATTGTTGATAATATAGATACTTATAACAAAGGCAATAAAAAATCTAGTCAAATAACTGCTATGGTTGATGAGTGGAAAATTGAAGAACAATCTATCAATACGAAGAAAACTTTAAGGGCTAAAAATGATGCAGGACAATGGACCGGTTCTTTTGCTCCATATGGATATATAGAAGATCCTAATGATATGTATCATTTAGTTATTGATGAAGAAGCTGCAAAAGTTGTAAGAAAAATTTATTCAATGTATGCTAATGGTATTGGATATTTTTCCATTTGTAAATACTTGAATGAAAATAAAATCCCTACTCCTAGTAAACACAAAAAATTACAGGGATTAAAATATGTTTGTCCTTCTTCACCTAATGGCGCCGAATTTTGGAATGTTGATTCAATAAGAAAAATATTACTTGATGAAACATATGACGGTTTGTTAATCCAACATAGAACAGAAAGAATCGCATACAATATTAAAGCGTCAAAAAGAATTCCAAAAAATGAACAAAGTATAGTTGCGTGCGCTCATGAAAGAATTATAGACCCTGATATTTCAAGAATAGTAAGAAAAAAATTTAGTGATAGAAAAGCTAAAATTGATTTAGATAATGCTAGAAAAGATTCACGAAAATTAATAAATGCAATACAAGAAAATTTAAATAATTATTCTATTGAAGAAAATAAATTAACACCATTAAAAAATGCTATTACAGATTTAGAGAATAGTTTAATTCAAACTAATATAAAAATTATTTCTGATAGATATGATTATTTAAGAGAACAAACATTATTTTTAAATAGTGAATTATATTCTAACATTATGGAACAAGTAGATATTATGACAACTACAACTAGTAGAGCGCGTCCAGGCAAAAATGGCGAAATACATATTTTTAGCAGAAAAGTTTATTGTAGTGTTTGTGGAAAATCTTTACAAAGATCTCTTTGTAAATCTGGTCCTAGAAAAAATCCTTATATGAAACCTTACTTACATTGTAGAAATCATCATTCAAGTGGTGGATTAACTTGTGATAATACAAGTTATATGAGATACGAAGTATTAGAAGAACTTGTTTTAAATGAAATTAATAAAATGATAGAAAAATATTATAATCTTGAAAAATTAGAAAAAAACTACTATTCCAAAAAAGTAACTATTAATTATGAAAAAGAAATTGCTATTTTGCAAAAAGAAAGAAATGATATTGAAAAAAATATTAATAAATTAGCTAATCGCTTCAGTATGTTATATGATGACAAAGCAGATGGTATAATTTCACCTACTGAATTTGTAATGTTAAAAAATAAATATCAACGTGATATTGACAATTTTAATGGAAGAATTGAAGCGATTAATAAAGATTTAAAAGATATAAGAGAATTAAAGGAAGATTCGATAAATGAAAAAAGTGTATTAGAAAAATACACTCATATTGAAAAATTAGATAGGCTTGTTATTGATGAATTTATTTCTAAAATATTAATTGGAAAAAAAGATGAAAATAATAATAGACCTATCAAAATACTTTGGAATTTTTCAGTTTAAATTTATTGTACCGTGCATAAGGGTATTCGCCATGCCCTGGGTCAATAACAACACCTGTTAATGCTCTTAAATAGTTCATTTTAATCACCTAAGATATTGTATGAAACTATTTATTTTTTGTTAAAAATTATTAATAATTATAAGTACCACCATTAGAAAGGATATATTTT
>JAZLAK010000127.1:0-7614 GCA_045613165.1 Bacilli bacterium
ACATCTACATTTGAATCAAATGACTTCACATATACATTAACATGTGAATCAGGATGTGATGGAGTAGATACTGCAACAACATTCCCAATAAATGGAGGAATATTAGTAGGAAACAGTATTGAAGAAGATGAGGTACAAACATATTCATTCACATTAACATATGAAGAAACAGGAAAAAATCAAACTGCTGACATGAACAAAAAGTTAGAAGCAAGAATAAATATAAAAGATATATCAAGTATAAATCCATATAGTGGTAATACAAGTTCATTAGCTTACAATATTGTAAATAATGCCATAGCAGGTAAAACTGGTACTACATTAGCTGGAGCACCACTTAGTGATGTTGCTAATTCAGTAAGTCAATATGGTACAGGAAAGTTTAGTTATGAAACAAAAACAACTGATTCTTTATGTTCTGGTACTGATCCTTGGTTGGTTGGTGATTCTGCAACTGCGGCACAATCAGGAAGTACAGTAAGTTCATATGAAGATGCAGTTGGTAAATATGTTTATGATCAATGTGAAAGTTGGACAAAATATTTAGAATCATATGATGCTTCAACTTCTACATTAATTTTCAAAAACGAAGAAATGGTAGATGAAAAAACATTAAGTGTAACACAAGATGATCTAGGAGTAAGTTATTACTATAGAGGTGCTGTAGAAGATAATTATGTAGAATTTAATAATATGTGTTGGAGAATTGTACGTATTGAAGGTGATGGTTCTATCAAAATAACACTTGCAGCACAAAAGAAATGTAGTGAAATAACTGAAAGTGATACTGGTACTGCATTTATTGGTACTGGACATTATGGATATAATAAGGGAAAAGTAACAAATTCATTAGGACAACAATCAACTAGCGATAAATACGTTGCTGATTATTTGACAAGTCCAACAAATAATACAACAAGTATGAAATATAAATTAGATGAATGGTATAATACTAATTTAAAGAGTGTAGAAGGAAAATTAAAAAAAGATACATGGTGTTTAGGAAATACAAAAGATTCATATGATCAATCAACAAATGCACTATTAAGTGATAGTGTAAATGATTTAATGTATAATAGTAAATCATTTAATTATGATACATTAAGAAGACTTAATGGAATAAGCGATAAATATGCAACATTAAGATGTGATGGAAAAAATTATGAAAGCCATGAATCATATATAGGAGCATTAACAGTAGATGAAGTAGTATTCGCAGGAGGAAAAGTATCTACAACATATCAAAATTATTATTTAACTGATAATGCAACAAGTGGTTGGTGGTGGATTCTCTCTCCGGCCTACTTCAATAGCAACGTCGATTACGCTTTCTACGTTAATGGAAATGGCAACGTGAGCGACGACATCTATGTGGGCTATGACTACGGCAGTCTGCGCCCCGCAGTTTCGTTAGCATCTAGTACAGTAATCACAAAGGGTGATGGTACAATAGGTAATCCATACATAGTTGGCTGATTGACGGACACTTTTGTGCGATAGTATATAAAACTAAATTGGGATAAAAATTTAGTTTTTTTGTGGCGTTAATTATTAATGAATAATTTATAATGACTTTTTTGTATGAATTTGATACAATCAAACTAGAGGTGATAAGATGAGTAAATTTTGTACGAATTGTGGTCAAGAGTTAGAAGAAAATGTTAGTTTTTGTTTAAATTGTGGTAAAGAAGTTAATTCTACTAAAAAAGTAAATGATGTTAAAGTAAATAAAAATACAAATGGACAAAAAAGTAAAATTGCAGCTGGTTTAATAGCAATATTTTTAGGAAGTTTTGGAGTGCATAATTTTTATTTAGGATATACAAATAAAGCGGTTGCTCAATTATTAATAACTGTATTAAGTTGTGGAACTCTATCGTTTGTTAGTGGTACATGGGCTTTAATAGAAGGTATTATGATCTTAACTGGAACTATTAGTGTAGATGCTTTAGGTAATCCGCTTGGAGAGTAATAAAAAGATTATAAATATTTTAATGATAAGTGGCATAATACTTGCTATTATCATTTTTTTATTTGAACCTAAATGTTTATTTAAAGAAGTATTTCATATACCTTGTTCTATATGTGGAATGACTAGAAGTTTTAAATATATTTTGAAATGTAATTTTATATTAGCATTAAAATCAAATTTAATAAGTATTCCATTATTTATAAGCCTAATTGTTTTTTATGTTAGTTATTTTATTTCATTAATATTCAAAAAAGATTTTATTTGTAAAATATATGATAGAGTAGTTAAGAATTATAAAATAATTATTTTATTTTTATTAATAAATTGGGTATTAAATATTGTAAAGTTTTTGTATTATTAAGTAGTAAAAGGGTAAACATATTTTAAATATGTTTTTTTTATGTTATATTATTATTAAGGTGACAGTATGAAAAGTAAGTTTAAAAACATGGATAAATTTTTATTTATTTTAATTTTAATATATACGATACTTGGATTAGTAATGGTATTTAGTGCTTCTAGTATGACTGCTGTATTAGAATATGGACAAAGTGAATCTTACTTTTTTGTTAGACAATTATTCTTTGTTATACTTGCTTATATTGCTGGTTTTATCATATTATTTATCCCAAATAAATTAATAAATTTATTTAAAAGCATGTCTAAGATAATTGCTTATGTAGCGATAAGCGTATTATTATTTACGTTGTTTTTTGGTAAAACTATAAATGGTGCAACTAGTTGGTTTCAATTAGGACCCATTACTATTCAACCGAGTGAATTTGTTAAAACTATGACTATATTATTTATTGCATTTGCTTTTAGAAATCCAATTAAAATGTTTAGAGGATATAAGTTTTTGATGCCTTTTGTATATGGTGTTATATGTGTCGCGTTGATAGCGGCTCAACCAGATTTAGGAACTGCTATGATATTGGCTGTAATATGTTTCTTTATGTTTTTATCATTGCCATTAAAAGATAAAAATTATTCTAAATTAAAAATAATTGCTGGTACTGGAGCTATTGTTTGTGGTTGTTTATTCTTTTTTGGGAGTGATATTCTAAAAAATGTATTAACAGATGAACAATTAAGTCGTTTAACATATACTAATCCTTGTACTAGATATAGTGAAAAGACTGGATATCAAGTATGTAATGGTTTCATTGCTATGAATAACGGTGGTTTGTTTGGTGCTGGTTTAGGAAATAGTAAACAAAAATATTTATATTTACCTGAAGCTTATTCAGATTTTATATTCCCTATAGTTGTAGAAGAATTAGGAGGTATAGTTGCTTCTTTAATAATAGTGGGTTTTGTAGTTATGTTATTTAGAATATTAAAAATAGCTAGAGAAGCTGAAACTTTGACTGGGTCTCTTCTAGCTTATGGGACATTTTCTTTAATAACGGCACATTTATTAATTAATTTATTAGGAGTTTTAGCGATAATACCATTAACTGGTGTACCTTTACCATTCTTAAGTAGTGGTGGTAGTTTTGCATTAAACTTAATAATATTGTTGTTTATAACTGAAAGAGTTTGTATAGAGAGTAAAGCAAGAAAGTTGAAAAGAGAGATAGCTAATTTGTAAAGGAGTGTTATTATGAAAATATTAGTTACTGGTGGTTTGGGATATATTGGAAGTCATACTTGTGTTGAATTATTGATGGATGGGTATGAAGTTGTTGTTATAGATAACTTATCTAATTCTAAAATTGAGGTTGTTGATAAGATTAAAACTATAACAAATAAAGATTTTAAATTTTATGAGGGGGATCTTAGAGATAAAAAATTAGTAGATAGTATTTTTGAAGAAAATGAAATAGATTCAGTTATTCATTTTGCTGGTTTAAAAGCGGTTGGAGAAAGTGTTGAAAAACCGTTATTATATTATCAAAATAATATAGATAGTACTTTGATTCTTTGCGAAGTAATGAATAAATATAATGTTAAAAAATTAGTGTTCTCATCTAGTGCTACTGTGTATGGTAAACAAGATATTTTACCTATTAAAGAAACTGCTAGTTTATCTACAACTAATCCTTATGGTTCTACTAAATTATTTATAGAGTATATTCTAAACGATATTTATACTAGTGATAATGAATGGAGTATTATTAAATTAAGGTACTTTAATCCTGTTGGTGCTCATGAGAGTGGGTTAATTGGAGAAGATCCAAATGGTATTCCAAATAATTTGATGCCTTATATAAATAAAGTTGCATTAAAAGAATTGCCTCATTTAAATGTTTTTGGTGATGATTATGAAACTAAAGATGGAACTGGTGTAAGAGATTATATTCATGTAATAGATTTGGCTAAAGGTCACTTAAAAGCGATAGAATATATAGAAAAAAATACAGGTTCTATAGCAGTGAATTTAGGGACTGGTACTGGATATAGTGTTTTAGATATAGTTAATGCTTATAAAAATACAAATAATATTGATGTTCCATATAAAATTGCTCCTAGACGTAGTGGAGATATAGCTGAATGTTATGCTGATCCAACTAAAGCTCGTGAATTATTAAATTGGGAAGCTAAATTAGATTTAGATTGTATGGTTAAAAGCGCTTATAATTTTGTTGCAAAAAATAGATAAGAGGTTATTATGAAGTTATATATTTTAATTGGATTATTTCAATTATTTATGTATTATATATTTCCTTTATTTGCTGGTCCTACTGATGCAATGGGTATGGTATTTTTAATAATTGTAGCAACGTTTATAAGTGGTGTTGTAATTGGTTCTACTAAATTTAAGTATAAGTTTTATTATCCATTTTTTGCATCTATAACCTTTATACCTTCAATTTTTATTTATTATAATGAATCTGCGTTAGTTCATTCGGTATGGTATTTAGTAATATCTTTAATTGGTGTCGTTGTAGGAAGTATAATTAATTTTATAGTATGTAAATTAAAAGTGTAGACTCTTTCTACATTTTTTTGTGTAATGGTGGTATAATTGTTTATATAAATGGTGATATTATGAAGAAAATTTTATTAATTTCAAATTATGTTTTTCATTATAGGCAAAAAATATATAATTATTTTTATGAAGAATTTAGAAAAGATGGATATAATTTTGAAGTGTTAGCGTCTGAAATTCAAAATGTTAATTATGATTTGAAATTTAATAATTATCAAATACCATTTTCAATTTTTAAATATATTAAATTTATAAAAAATAATAAACCAGATTATGTAATATTGTTTTTGCATTTAAAAAATCTTGTTATGTTTCCTATTATATTTTATTGTAAAATAAAAAAAATACCGGTTATATATTGGAATCAAGGGATTAATACTAGGACACCGAATGCTAAGTTGAAAAATTCTTTATTTAGATTAATACATAATTTATGTGATGCATTAATAACTTATACACCTGATACATGCAAATATTTTAATGTGAAAAATTATAATAAATTGTTTGTAGCTAATAATACTTTGAATTTAACTGATATAGATAAAAGTAAATATAATAAAAAAGATATTAGAGAAAAATATAATATTAAAGAAAAAAATATTATACTTTTTGCGTCTAGAATGTTGCCTTATAAAAGAGTAGATCTATTAATAGAGTGTTTTAAAGATGAAAAAGATATTGGTGTAGTGATGGTTGGACCAGGAATGTCTAATCAATTATTAGAAATTATAAATAATCACTCTAATTTATACTATTTAAACGAATTGTATGGAGAAGAGATGAATGAAATATATAGTATAGCAGATATTTTTAGTACTCCAGGACATATCGGATTGTCAATCTGTGAGGCGTTTTTTTGGGGATTGCCTGTAATTTTATTAAATAATTTTCATGCTCCAGAAATTTATTATATGAAAAATGGTATAAATGGCTATATTGTGAAAGATAGTGAAGAATTAAAAGAAAAAGTAAGAATTATGTTTAACGATACAATTATGAAAAAATGTATGAAAAAAAATTGTATAGAAACTTATAAAAATGAGATGAGAATAGATTATATGTACAAAAGTTTTATAAAAACGATAAAATATTGTGAAAAGAAAAGAGTTAAATATGAAAAGAAATAACTTAAAAAAGAATATAATATATAAAGTACTAAATCAAATCTTGATTTTAATTTTTCCTGTTATAACTACTCCTTATATATCTAGAATATTAGGAGTAGAAAAACTAGGTGAGTATTATTATTATAATTCTATAGTATTGTATTTTATTTATTTTGCTATGTTAGGTATAAAAACTTATGGTAATCGATTGATCGCAAAAAATAAAGATAATAAGTTAGAATTAAATAAAAGTTTTACAAGTGTTTACATAATTCAAATTATATCGAGTATTTTAGTTAGTATATTTTATATAATTTATTTATTTATATCTTCTAATAAATTATTAATTTTGATAATGTATATTCATTTTTTTATAAGTTTTTTTGAGTTAAGGTGGGTATTGTATGGTTTAGATGATTTTAAATCTTCTATATATTCTCAAATAATAAGTAGATTATTGATGATTGTTTCAATCTTTTTATTTGTTAAAACTAAAAAAGATTTCGTTATTTTTGTATTTTTAAAATCTATTTTAGAATTATTTGAAGTAGTATTAATATTTATATTAGCTAAAAGAAAAGTAAAGTTAGTTAAAGTTAGTTTATTGGATATAAAAGAACATTTAGTTCCTTGTATAAAATTATTTATTCCTATTCTTGCAACAAATATGTTTATTCAAATGGATAAGGTTGTTTTAGGTTATTTTACGACGAAAACATTAGTTGGGTATTATGAAGCTGCAAATAAAATTATAGTTATGAGTTTAAGTGTAATAACAGCTATTTTAGCTGTATTAAGTCCTAAAATATCAAATTTAATATCTAATAATAAAAATTATGAATCCGAAACATTAATAAAAAAATCTTTCAGATATATAATGCTTTTTGGTATTTTGATTTCTCTAGGGATGATAATAATTTCTCCTAAATTTATACCGTTATTTTATGGTAAAGAATTTATACCATCTATTAAACTATCTATTTTAATGTCTTTATATATACCATTTAATGTGTGTTCTAATTCAATAAGATGGTTATATTTGATTCCGTATGAAAAAGATGATATATATATTAAATCTACTATATATGGTGCAGTTATTAATTTAATTTTAAATTTAGTTTTGGTAAATAAGTATAATGTGGTAGGTGTGATTGTTGCTACAATTATATCTGAGGTAATTGCTTTGATGCATCAAATTATAAATATTAAAAAATTAAAGTTATGGTATAATAATTAATGGGGATAGTATGAAAAATGAACGAATAAAAAATATATTATATAGTCGGTTAATGAGTTTTGTTATATGTTTTAGCATATTATTATCTTATTGTTATGTTACTAATAATATATATATTAAATCTACTGTACTTGCGTTAAGTATATTGTTTTCTTGTATTATATATATATTTTATTTATTTAATGGAAAAATACCTACCTTTAATATAACATTTATATTATATTGTGTAGCAATATTTATATCGACATTATTTAATAAGGAAGCTTCTATTATACATTATTGTTATGCTTATTTTAGGATAATTGCAATGTTTTTTTATTTAGATTATGGATTAAAATATAGTACTAAAAATACAGTTAATTCT
>JAZLAK010000128.1:0-15794 GCA_045613165.1 Bacilli bacterium
CAAAAGAAATATATGGTTATTTAGAAAATAAAATTGATAAACCAATTAATTGTATTAATGATGTAAACGCTATTTTAGAGGTAAAACAGTTTATAATAGGAAGAACATATACTAAAGAAGAGTATGAATTTGAAAAAAATAAATTGTTAACTCTTAATCCTATTATTTTTAAAGATGTTAGTGTAGAAGAAATATATAATAAAGTAAAGACTATGAGTATTAAAGAGATTTTAGAATATAAAAAAGATTTAGATGCTGATAAGATAGGTGTTTTAGAAAGTGCTTTATTAAAAATCAATGATGAATATTTTGGAAGAGAAAATAATATGTATTATTTATTGGATTTATTTGATGAAACTTTTTCATTTGATATAACTTTAGATATAGAAGAAATAGATGAATCTCTAATTATTGAAATTGTAGATAATTTAAATAATTTAGGTTATAAAGTATATTATATTGTGGAGGATATAATAATTTTTAGATTTTTATTAGATGAAAGTTATAGTTACAAATTTATTTTTGATTTATATAATGAGTTAGAAGTTATAAAAAATGATTTTTGTAAAGTGTATAAGGAATGCAAGTTAGATTTAAGTTAATTTAACTTTACAAAGTAAATTTGGTTTGTTATAATACTTTTGACAGATTTAAGTGGGCAGAATATCCCACTTTTATTATTGTTTTGGAGGGAACTATGGATAGTGTTTTAGAAAAAATAAAAGAATTAATCAGTGAACCAATAAGTAAATTAGATTTAGTTGTAGATTCTATTGAATATGTAAGTGTAGGGAAGAATAATTTTTTAAATATTGTATTAGATAGAATAAATGGTATTGATTTAGATACTATAGTTGAAGCAACTAATATAATTAATCCTATAATAGACGAATATGATTTAATTGATGAAGAATATATTTTAGATATTTCTAGTAAGGAGAGAGGTTAAGATGAACGGTAAAGAGTTTATAAAAGCAGTTAAATTAATTACTGAGGAAAAAGGTATAAGTGAAGATGTTGTATTTGAAGGAATGGAACAAGCTTTAATTACTGCATATAAAAAGAATTTTAAGAAACAAACTAATGTTAAAGTAGATATTAATAGAACTACAGGAGATATAAAAGTGTTTAAATATTTTGTAGTTGTTGATGAGTATCATGAAGGTGAAGAATACATTGATGAGGAAGGTAATACTAAATTTACTGAACCTGATATTAATGAAGATGCTCAAGTATTGTTAGAAGATATTGTTGAAAAATATCCTGATACTAAAGTTGGAGATGTTATTCAAGAAGAAGTTACTCCACAAGATTTTGGTAGAATTGCAACAAGTACTGCTAAACAAGTTTTAACTCAAAAGGTAAGAGAAGCTGAAAGAGCAAGTATTATGGCTGATTTTGAAGATAAACAAGATGAAATTATGGTTGGTAATCTTGCAATGGAAGATGCAAAAAATTATTATGTTGATTTAGGTAGAAGTAGAGGTATTTTACCTAAGAGTGAAATTATTCCAGGTGAAACTTTAAAAATGGGAAGTAGTATAAGAGTATATATTAGTAAAATAGAAGAAACTACTAAAGGACCTTTAATTCTTTGTACTAGAAAACATTATGGTTTTGTTAAAAGATTATTTGAAAGTATTGTTCCAGAATTCAAAGATGGTATTTTATTATTACATGGTGTAGCTCGTGAAGCTGGTGTAAGAAGTAAAGTTGCTGTATCAAGTTTAAATCCTAATATAGATCCTATTGGAGCATGTATTGGTGAAAGAGGAAGTAGAATTGCTTCTATTTTAGCAGAATTAAATGGAGAAAAAGTTGATTTAGTTTTATATAGTGAAGATAATGCTGAATATATTAAGAATGCTTTAAGTCCTGCAAAAGATGTTATAGTTAGTATTATTGATGATACTAAGAATCGTGAAGCTTTAGCAGTTGTTAATGATGAAAATCAAAGATTAGCAATTGGTAAAGGTGGTATAAATATTAAACTTGCTAGTAAATTAACTAGGTTTAGAATAAACATTAAAACTATGGATCAAATTAATGAAGAAGGAAATAAAGATGAATAAAAAAATTCCTATGCGTACTTGTGTTATTACAAAAGAAAAACTTCCTAAAAAAGAACTTATAAGAATTGTACGTAATAAAGATGGAGAAGTTTTTGTAGATGATACAGGTAAACAAAATGGTAAAGGTGTTTATTTAAAACGTGATTTAGAAGTTGTTAATAAAGCTAGAAGTAATAAATCTTTAAATAGATATTTAGAGTGTGAGGTTAATGATTCTATATATAAGGAATTACTTGAATTAATAAAATAATAGAAAGAAGGTATTTTATGACAGTAAAAGATTATGCTAATGAGTCTGGTTTTACAGTTCAAGAAGTATTAGAAAAATGTAGAGAGTTAGATATTAAATGTAATAATGCTGAAGATTATTTAGATGATGATGGAATTATTATGTTAGATAATTGTATGCATTTAATTAGTACTGAAACAGAAATGGATTATGAAGCAATAGATGAATTAGATGAAGCGGTTGAAAATATAATGTTAGATTCTAATTTAGCTACTAAAGAAAAGAATACTGTAGTAAAGAAACAAAAAGTTAAGAAAAAAGGCGTTAATGAAAATGCTAAAAGTGAGTATTTAAAAAATAAGAAAGCTATGTATAAAAACAAAGAAAAATTATCTACTAATGAAGTAGATGAAAATGTTGTATTATACAAAGAAGGAATGTCTTTAGGTGAACTTGCTAATGCATTAAATGTTTCTGCAGCTGAATTAATGAAAAAATTATTTAATATGGGTATGATGATTACTATTAATCAATCTATAGATTTTGAAAATGCAGAAATAGTTTCTTTAGAATATGGTAAGACTTTAAAGAGAGAAGAAACTCAAGATATTTCAAATTTTGAAGAATATGAAATTATTGATAATGAAAATGATTTAGTTAATCGTCCTCCAGTTATAACTATTATGGGACATGTAGATCATGGTAAAACAAGTTTATTAGACTATATTAGAAATAGTCATGTTGTTGATAAGGAATTTGGTGGAATAACACAACATATTGGGGCTTATCAAATTAATTATAATGATAATAAAATTACTTTTATCGATACTCCAGGGCATGCAGCTTTCACTGAAATGCGTGCTAGAGGAGCAAGTATAACAGATATTGTTATTATAATTGTTGCTGCTGATGATGGTGTTATGCCTCAAACTAAAGAAGCGATAGATCATGCTTTAGCAGCTAATGTTCCTATAGTAGTTGCGGTTAATAAAATTGATAAACCAGAAGCAAATGTTGAAAGAATTAAAACTCAAATGGCTGAACATAATATTACACCTGAAGAATGGGGTGGAAATATACCATTTGTTGAAATAAGTGCTAAGACTGGGCAAGGTATAGATAATTTACTTGATACATTATTAGCAATAAGTGAAATGGAAGAATTAAAGGCTAATCCAAATCGTTATGCAGTTGGTACTGTTATAGAAAGTCGTGTTGATAAATCTATAGGTGGTGTTGCTACATTATTAATTCAAAATGGAACTTTAAGATTAGGTGATCCTATAGTTGTAGGTACTGCACACGGTAGAGTTAGAACATTTAAAAATGATTTAGGAGAAAATATAGTAGAAGCTGGACCTAGTACTCCGGTTGAAATTACTGGTCTTTCCGATAATCCTTCTGCTGGAGATAAGTTTATGGCTTTTGAAACTGAAAAACTTGCTCGTGAAATAGCAGAAAAGAGATTAATACAATCAAAAGCATCGGTTAAGAAAGAAGTAGTCAATTTTGAAAACTTATTTGCTCAAATGCAATCAGGTGTTAAAGAAATTAATGTAGTTTTAAAATGCGATGTTAGAGGTTCAGAAGAAGCTGTTAAAAATGCGTTAGAAAAAATTGATGTAGAAGGCGTTAGAGTAAAAATTATAAGAAGTGGTATTGGTACTATTACTGAATCAGACATAGTTTTAGCGAATGCTAGTAATGCAATTGTAATTGGATTTAATGTAGTTCCTAGTGCAATAACTAAAGAAGTTGCTAAAGAATATAGCGTTGAATTAAGACTTTATACTATTATTTATAAATTAGTAGAAGAAATGGAACTTGCTATGAAAGGTATGTTAGATCCTGAATACGAAGAACAAGTAATTGGTAGTGCTGAAGTTAGAAGAATATTTACTTTCTCTAAAGTTGGTAAAATTGCTGGAGTTATGGTAACTGATGGAATTATTAAATCAAGCGCTAATGTTAGGGTAGTACGTGATGGAGTTATTATATATGATGGTAAAGTAGGAAGTTTACAACGAGAAAAAGATTCTGTAAAAGAAGTTAAACGTGGATTTGAATGTGGTGTTACTATAGATGGATATAGTGATATTAAAGAACAAGATGTATTTGAATTTTATGAAAATGTTTTAGTAAAAAGATAAAAAAGTTGTATTAACAACTTTTTTTGTATTGTTTTGTCGAATTGTTTGAAATAACTTATTATAAGTTTATAATAGTAAATCGAACATTCAATTAGTTAATGCCAGCCTCATACTTAAAAAGTAGAAAGAGGTTTGATAAATGAGTATAAAGAGTTTTTTGATAAAATTTCTTGATAGACTTATTATCATTTTATCTTTAATCCTCCTACAAGGGTTTTGGAGATAAAAAAATGACATTAACCGACGGTTAATGTCTAACCAACTTGAGGTAGACATTCAACTTGGAGATTGAATGTTCTAACTTTATATATACATTTTAACATATTATAAATATTGTGTCAAAATGTTATTAATGGTAAAATATAAATAGAAATGAGGGAAAAATCATGAATCAAATTAAATTAAAAAGAATTGCTTCTCAAATAATTAGAGAGGTTAGTGATATATTACAAAACGAAGCAAGAGATAGATTGATGCATACTATAACTATTACTGGATGTGATGTTAGTAGTGATTTGGGGTATGCTAAAATATATTTTACTTGTGTATTAGATATTGATAAAAAAGATATAGAACGTGAATTAGAAGAAGCTTCAGGTTATATTAGAAGAGAACTTGCGGAAAGAATAGATATAAGACATACACCTAAATTAGTTTTTAAATTTGATGAATCAGTTGAATATGGTAACCATATAGATAATATAATAGAAAAAATACATGATAAGGAAAATGTTTAGTGATAAACATTTTTTTGGTAAGTTATGAATGGTATATTAGTTGTTAATAAAGAAAAAGATTATACATCTCGTGATGTTGTTAATATAGTTTCTAAAATTTTAAATACAAAAAAAGTAGGACATACTGGTACGTTAGATCCTATAGCATGTGGAGTATTAGTTCTAACAATAGGTAAGTGTACTAAACTATGCGATTATTTAACTAGTAGTTATAAAGAATATATTGCTGAGTTTGAGTTAGGTTATGAGACAGATACTTTAGACAATACTGGTAGTGTTTTGAAAACTAGTGATAAAAAAGTTAGTGAAGAAGATATTATTAATAGTATAAATAGTTTTTTGGGAGAATATAATCAAGAAGTTCCTAAATATAGTGCTGTTAAGATTAATGGTAAGAAGTTGTATGAATATGCTAGAAATGAAGAAGAAGTATCTTTACCTAGTAGATTAGTTGATATAAAAAATATTGAAGTTTTAAAAGTTGGTAAAGTCATTAAAATAAAATGTATGGTTTCTAAAGGAACTTATATTAGAAGTTTGATAAGAGATATAGGTTTAAAATTAGGTACACATGCAACTATGACAAGTTTAGAAAGAACTAAGCAAGGTATATTTTCAATAAACGAGAGTTATAAATTGGAAGATATTAAGGATGGTAAGTTTAAATTAATAAATATAGAAGAGGTATTTAAAGGTTATCCTAAAATCAATTTAGATGAAATAAGCTATAAAAAAGTATCTAATGGTTGTATGTTAGATAATAATTATGATAGTGATTATGTATTGTTTTATTATAAAGATAATTTAGTTAGTATTTATAAATCAGTAGAAAATAAAAAGATTAAACCATTTATTATGTTTTAATCTTTTTTATATTTCTTCTTTATCAAATTTAGATTTTATTGTAAATATTATTGTTGTTATTATTGTAAATACTATAACTATAACAAAGTTACTAGTTAGATTAGTTATCATTTTATTAAATTCTGTAGTTTTAAATACATCGTTTATAGTAACAAAACATAGAGTATCTAAACCATATGGAATAAACATTGCTAGAGAGAATGCTATGAATTTTTTTGTATATGGTTCCATTGCTTCATATAATATTAAAATTAATGTATGACTGAAATAATATAGTAAAGTAAATGATATTAAGTTCATAATGTTAGGATAGTAAATAGGTTGATTATTTATTAAGAAATAATTTGGAGTAAATGCTTGTTTAAGTGCTAAATCAATATCTCTTGAATAATAATTACCAGGAATGCTATTAAATATAGAAATAATTAAATTAAATATTAAAAATATTAATGCAGTTTTTATAATAACTTTATGAGCTTCTTTAAAATTAGTCTTTTTACAAATTAATATTATAAATAGAAATGTAAATGGATAGAGTAAGTTTGATAAACTAACTTCTAATACATTATTTGATTCTATAAATATTGTTTTATATCTAAAAATACCACATATCATTATAAATGTAATTAATAAGTATGTGATAAATGTATTTGTATTTTTACCCTTTTTATTCATACTATCACCTATAATAAATATTAACATATTAATAATATTTAGTCTAGTGATTTTTCTAATTGTAATATATTGATAAGTTATGTCGAACGACTTGATATTAAAATAAATTTCTTTATTATAGTATCTCAAGCGTTAGGACTGATGTCTACTATTTATACTTGTGTTCTATCTTTCTTAATCTTTCTATTGAGGGGTTTTGATAAGTAGTGCGGAGGTGTTTATAGTTTTGTTAGAAGTAATTTTAACAATATTAAAAAGTCTACTTAGTAGACAAAATAAAAAGACATCTACAAATATAGTTACAAAAATAACTGTTGTAAATGTCTATTCGAAACATAAGTAGGCATTTAGTCCTAACGCTCTACTAAATTAATTATATCAAATATTTATTATAAATCAATAAAATAAAAGTTCTAGTAATTTTATTATAATTTTGTTATTATATAGTTGTTTTGGAGGTACTTATGGAGAAAATAATAATTATTAAGTATGGTGAATTAACAACAAAAAAAGATAATATAAATTATTTTTTATCTTGTTTGAAAGATAATATACGTAGTTTTATTGGTGATGATGCTAGTATTAAGTTTGATAGAGGAAGAATGTTTATTACTAGTGAAGAAGATAAGTATGAGGATATTTTAAATAAATTAAAATGTGTTTTTGGTATACATGAAATTAATTTAGGTTATAAATTAGATAGTAATGATATTGAAACAATTGAAAATAGTTTAAAAGAATTAATTCAAGATAAGAGTTTTAATACATTTAAAGTTGAAACTAAGAGAAGTTATAAAAACTATCCTATGAATAGTATGGAAGTTAGTAAATACTTAGGTGGAGTAGTTTTAAAAAATAAGAAGACTATTAGCGTTGATGTTCATAATCCAGAAGTTGTTATAAATATAGAAATAAGAGATGGAAGTTCTTATATATATTTTGATAAAACAGAGGGAATAGGTGGATATCCTGTAGGTAGTTTAGGTAAAGGAATGTTAATGCTTAGTGGTGGTATAGATAGTCCAGTTGCTGGATATCTTGCTTTAAAACGTGGTGTTAGAATAGAAGGAGTTTATTTTGAAAGTCCACCTCATACTAGTGAAGCTGCTAAAAATAAAGTAATGGAGTTAACTCGTAAACTAACTAACTATTCTGGATATGTTAAACTTCATGTAGTAAACTTTACTAATATTCAAGAAACTATATATAAAAATATTCCTCATGAATATTTGATTACAATTATGAGAAGAATGATGTATAGAATTAGTGAAAGATTATCAAAAAGAAATAATTGTAAAGTAATTATAAATGGAGAAAGTATAGGACAAGTAGCTAGTCAAACTTTAACTAGTATGGCTAGTATAAATAGTGTAACTAATATGCCGGTTATAAGACCTGTTGCTTGTTTAGATAAATTAGAAATTATAGATATTGCAAAAAGAATAGATACATATGAAACAAGTATTTTACCTTATGAAGATTGTTGTACTATATTTGTTCCTGAACATCCTGTAATTAATCCTACTATAGAAAAGTGTTTAGAATATGAAAAATTAATAGATGTTGATAGTTTGTTAAAAGAAGCTATAGATAATACTGAAACTATAAGAATTGAAAATAAAGTAAATGATTTTGAAGATGTATTATAGTTAATAAATAGTTCCATAATAATAATGGTGATATTATGGAATTAGAGAAGAAAATTAATACTAAGTTTAGTAATTTAAATCCAACTTGTATAAAAGATAATAATATGAATTGCGTTAATATATTTGATACAAGTTTAGGCAATAAAAAAATTTTCGATGATGGATTTAAAAGTATTACTAAGTTTAAGAGAAATTTTAAATAGAGAAATAATTTTTATCTCTCTTTTTTAATTGTTTTTGCTTAATATTTAATGTATAATACTTTTTAGAAGGAGCGATATTTTATGAAAATATTAAGTGTTAATGCAGGTAGTTCTTCATTAAAATTCACATTATTTGAAATGCCTGCTGGTATTGAATTAATTGGGGGCTATTTTGAAAAGATTGGTTTAGAAGATAGTTTTTATTCTATAAAAATGAATGGAGAAAAAACTAAAAAGAGTGCTAAAGTTAGCAATCATGCTGATGCTGTTAAAATTTTAATTGATGAATTAATTGATAATAAAGTTATTACTTCATTAGAAGAATTAGATGGTGTTGGTCATAGATTAGTTCACGGTGGTGAAAAATATACTGATTCAGTAGTTATTAATGAAGATGTTATTAATACAGTGACTGAGTTAATACCTTTAGCACCATTACATAATCCAGCTAATCTAACTGGTGTTAAGGCGTTTATGGATGTTTTAAAAGCTACTCCAAATGTTGGTGTATTTGATACTGCATTCCATCAAACTATGAGTAAAGAACAATATTTATATGGGGTACCTTATAGTTGGTATGAAAATTATAAAGTGCGTAAATATGGGTTCCATGGAACTAGTCATAAGTTTATAACTAAGACAATGAAAGAAAAGTTAGGTAAAGATGACGTCAATTTAATTATTTGTCATATTGGATCTGGTGGTTCATTATGTGCAGTTAAAGATGGTAAGAGTTTTGATACTACAATGGGATTTACTCCTAATGCTGGTATAATGATGGGAACTCGTTCTGGAGATATCGATTATTCATTAATACCTTATGTAATGAAAGAGTCTGGAATGAATTTAACTGAAGTGGATAATATGTTAAATAAACAAAGTGGATTACTTGGAGTTAGTGGTGTTAGTAGTGATTCAAGAGATATTGAAGAAGCTATTAAAGAAGGTAATGAAGGTGCAATATTAGCTAATGAAATGTATGTTAATAAAATTGCTAAATATGTTGCTGAATATTATGTTGAATTAGGTGGAAAAGTTGATGCATTAGTTCTTACTGCTGGTTTAGGAGAAAATGCAATAGAATTTAGAGAAAATTTATTAACTAGATTAGAATGTTTAGGAATTAAATTAGATAAAGAAGTTAACAATACTATTGCAGGATTTAAGAGTGTTCAAACTGGTATAATTAGTACTAATGATTCAATTGTTCCTGTATATGTAGTTCCTACTAATGAAGAATTGATGATAGCAACTGATACATATGAATTAATAAAATAGAAGAGGGAAAATTATGAACATTGTAATGAAACAAATAATAAGAAAGATAAAGGAATATGATAATATTGTTATTGCTAGACATATAGGTCCAGATCCTGATGCTTTAGCAAGTGAGATTGCTTTAAGAGATTCTATTAAATTAACTTTTCCTAAAAAAAATGTTTATGCTGTAGGAAATTCAGTTTCTAAGTTTAGATATTTTGGAGAATTAGATAGAATAGATGATAGAAATTTAGAGAAACCTTTACTTATTATTTTAGATGTTCCAAATAAATCTAGAATTGATGGAATAAATTATGATGTTTATGATTATGTTATAAGAATTGATCACCATCCTAATGTAGAAGATGTTGCTAATTTAGAGTTAGTTAATGATTCTGCTAGTAGTACTTGTGAACTAATTACTGAATTAATTATAAATACTAAATTAAAAATGAATGAAAAAATTGCTTCGAACTTATTTTTAGGTATAGTAGCTGATAGTGATAGATTTTTACTTTCATATACTACGCCAAATACATTTAAGATAGTAACTATGTTAATTGAAGAATATAAATTAGATATTGCAAAATTATATGATAATTTGTATGAGAGACCATTAAATGAAGTTAAGTTTCAATCTTATATAACTTTAAATATGATTGTTACTGAAAATAATTTTGGGTATATTAAATTAGATAGAAAAATAATGGATGAGTTTGGAGTAGATTCTTCAGCTGCTAGTAATATGGTAAATAATTTTAATTTTATAAAAGAATTATATTGTTGGGCTTTTAGTAGTTATGATGAGAAAAATGATATTTATAAAATTAATATTAGAAGTCGTGGCCCTGTTATAAATACTGTTGCAAGTAAATATAATGGTGGTGGACATATATTTGCAAGTGGTGCTAGAATAAAAGATGAGATTGATGTTGATAATTTATTTAAAGAATTAGATGAAACAACAAAAGAATATAAAGATAGTTTAAAAGGATAATCGTTAGGTTATTCTTTTTTTAGTGATAATAATTCTATAATAAAATTGTAAAATTTATTATACTTCTTTTTTAATGTGGGAAAATATACTATAATATTATTAGGTGGTTAAATGAAAAGAATAGTACTTATAGATGGTAATAATTTAATGTTTAGAAGTTTTTATGCTACTGCTTATACAGGTAATTTAATGAAAAATAGTAAAGGTTTTTATACTAATGCTTTATATGGATTTGTTAGTATGATAAATAAAATTATAGAAGAAGAAAAACCTGAATATATGGCTGTTGCATTTGATATAGGTAAAAATTTTAGAAAAGATTTATATACTGAATATAAAGATGGTAGAAAACCAACTCCTGATGAATTAAAAATGCAAATGCCTGTTGCGAGAAAAATACTAGATGCTATGGGTATAAAATATTATGAAGTTGAAAATTATGAAGCTGATGATATAATTGGGACTTTATCTTATAGAGCGTTAGTTGATCCTGAGTATGTTGCAACTGTTATAAGTAGTGATAAAGATTTGTTACAATTAATAAATGAACAAGTAGAAGTTAAATTATTAAAATCTAAGGATTATATAAGATATAATAAAGAGACATTTATTCAAGATTATGGATTCGATCCTATTAGGATAATAGATTTAAAAGCTTTAATGGGAGATGCTAGTGATAATATTCCTGGAGTAAAAGGAATAGGTGAAAAAACTGCTATTAAATTAATTCGAGAATATGAAACTATAGAAAATTTATATGAAAATATAGATAATATTAAAGGTAAATTAAAAGAAAAATTAATTGATGATAAAGACAATGCTTTTTTCTCTAAGAAGATAGCAACTATATATTTGAGTGTTCCAATATTGGATGATTTTGATGCTATGAAATATAATGGAGAAGATATAGATAAATTAACTAATATTTTTGAAGAATTAGAATTTTATAGTTTTATGAAAAAATTTGTTAAAAAAACATTAGATATTAACAATAACATTGAATTTAAAACTTTAGAAAATGTTAATGATATAAATAACGAAAATGTTATTAGTTATTATATAGAAAGTGATAAAATTAATTATCATTATGGAAATATTCTTGGTATGGGTTTGTATGATGGTAATAATTTATATTTTGTTAAGCCTGATATGGTTAGTGAAGTTTTAGAATATATAAAAGATTCGGTTAAATATACTTTTGATTTAAAAAAGAATAATTGCTTAATTGGTAATATAATAGAAAATACTATTTATGATCATATGGTAGTTGCTGATTTGTTAAATTATAACTTTAAAGAAGATTTAGGAATACTTATGAAGAATGATGGCGTAAGTATTGATGAATATAGTGTATTTTTAAAAACTCAAGAAAATTTAGAATTTAATATTGTTAGTAAAGCGAAATATATTTATGATGTAAGAGATGAATATATTAAGAAATTAAAATTAGAAAATATGTATGATTTATTTGTCGATGTTGAAATGCCTTTAGTAAATACTTTAACTAGAATGGAATTGAATGGTATTAAAGTTGATAAAGAAATATTACATAATATGGGTGAAGAATTATCGGTTAAAATAGAAGAATTAAAAACTGATATTTATACCTTTGCTGGAGAAGAATTTAATATAGCAAGTCCTAAACAATTAGGAAATATATTGTTTGAAAAGTTAGGTTTGAAACATGGCAAAAAAATAAGAAGTGGTTATTCTACTGATAGTAAAGCATTAGAGAAAATTATGGGTGATCATCCGATTGTTCCTTTAATTGTTGAATATAGAAATTTAACTAAGATATATGGTACTTATATTGAAGGTTTATCTAACTATATTATGGAAGATGGTAAGATACATACTATTTATAAGCAAACTCTGACTAGAACTGGTAGACTTTCTAGTGTTGAGCCAAATTTACAAAATATACCTGCTAGAGATGAGTTAGGGAAAATGGTTAGAAAAGCTTTTATTCCAACTAATGATATTTTCTTGAGTGCTGATTATTCTCAAATAGAATTAAGAATTTTAGCTCATATAAGTGATTCTAAAGATTTAATAGACGCTTACATTAATGGAGAAGATATACATACTAAGGTTGCTAGTGATATATTTGCTGTTCCAAAGAGTGACGTTACTAAAGAAATGCGTAGTGCTGCTAAAGCTGTAATATTTGGAATAGTTTATGGTATAAGTGGATTCGGTTTAGGAGAAAATATTGGTTTAAGTACTAAGGATGCGAAACTATTTATTGATAAGTATTACGAATTATATCCTGGTGTTAAAAAATATATGGATAATATAGTACATGAAGCTTATATGGATGGTAGTGTAAGAACTTTATTTGATAGAAAAAGAGTTATAGATGAATTAAATAGTAGTAATTATATGGTGAGAATGAGTGGGGAAAGAATAGCTCTTAATACTCCAATACAAGGAACTAGTGCCGATATAATAAAAATGGCTATGGTTAAAATAGATGAAGAATTTATTAAGCGTGGTATAAAGAGTAAAATGTTATTACAAATTCATGACGAATTAGTATTTGATATAATTGATAGTGAAAAAGAAGAGGTAACTAACTTAGTAATGGGTATTATGAAAAATATAGTTAGTTTAAAAGTTCCGTTAGAAGTAAGTTGTGATTATGGAACTGATTTATACGAAACAAAATAAAAGATAGTTTTTTCTATCTTTTTTTGTAATGTTTTGTCGATTGATTTGAAATAAATATTTATTAATATATAATAACTTCTCGAACATTCAATTAGTTAATGTCTGCCTCATACTTAAAAAGTAGAAAGAGGTTTGATAAATGAGTATAAAGAGTTTTTTGTTAAAATTTCTTGATAGACTTATTATCATTTTATCTTTAATCCTCCTACAAGGGTTTTGGAGATAAAAAAATGACATTAACCGGAGGTTAATGTCTTACCCATAAGGTAGGCATTCAACTGAGATTGAATGTTCTACTAACTAAATATTATCAAAGAAGGGTTGTATTGTCAAATCTTCTTTTTTTTGTTATAATCAATATGCCTTTTAAAACTTTTATAATTATTTTTTTAGAAAGAAGAGATTTTATGAATAAGATTAAGATAGTTAGTTTAGGTGGACTAAACGAAAACGGCAAAAATACTTATGTTGTTGAAATAGATGGTAAAATATTTATATTTGATTGTGGATTAAAATATGCTAATGATACTATGTATGGTATAGATTATATAATACCTGACTATAGTTATTTAGAGAAAAACAAGGACAAAATAGTGGGTATATTTTTAACTCATGCACATCCAGAAAATATGGGTGGTATTAGTGATTTATGCGAATTATTACCAGACGTAAAAGTTTATTGTACTAAATATACAAAAAAATATTTAGAGTTAGATGGATTTAAAGGGAATATTTATGAAATACAAGCTCATAAAAAGATTACTTTTGGGGATTTATCTTTATTTCCTATTAGTGTTACACATTCAGTGCCTGATGCAGTTATGTATGTTATAAATACTAAAGATGGTGCTATTGTTTATACTGGTGACTTTATTATAGATCCTTCAATGAAGGGGAAATATAATATGGATATTGGTAAGATAGCATATATTGGTAAACAAGGTGTTCTATGTATGATGAGTGATTCTGCTTTTTCAGAACATGATGGACATACTAGTCCTAATCATAGACTTACAGGATTCTTTAGAGACTGTATAAATAGAACACAAAATAGATTAATATTTACAGTACTTCCTATACATTTATTTACTATAGAAGAAATATTTGAAGCTGCAAAAAATAGTCATAGAAAAATTGTAGTAATGGGTAAAAAATTACAAAATGTTATTAATATGGCTATAGGTGAAGGATATTTAGAAATAGATAAAAATATATTAGGAGATTTAAGTAATATAAATGATAGTAACGTTATATTGTTAGTTTGTGATGATAAAGAAAAACCATATGCTGCTATAGATAGAATAGTAGGAGGGTATGATAAATTTATTAAATTAAAGAGTGATGATACTATAGTTTTTGCTGAACCTAGATATGATGAGAATGAAAAAATTATAGTTAGATTAGAAAATGAAATTGCTATGCTAGGGGCTGAAACAATTAATATTCCTAAAGGTAAAGAAATATCACAACATGCATCACGTGAAGATTTAATGTTAATGATAGATTTATTAAAACCTAAATATTATATGCCTGTAGAAGGTGAGTATAGATATATGGTTAATAATGCTAACTTAGCTAATGGATTAGGTATAGATAGTAATAATATAATACTTAAAACTAATGGTGAAGTTGTAAAAATAGAGAATAAAAAACTTATAGAGTGTTATGATAAAGTAGATATTAATGATGTATTAATAGATGGTAATAGTAATGATGATATAGGGGAATTAGTTATTAAAGATAGAGAGATGTTAGGAGAAAATGGTATTGTATTAATTAGTGCTACTTTATCTAAAGAAGATAAAAAAGTATTAGTTGGTCCAGAAGTAACTACAAGAGGTTTTATATATATTAAAGATAGTAAAGAAATGATAGATAATATAAAGAAAATATCTTTAAATATTATAGAAAATAATGTTAATAACAATTATGTAGATTATAATAATATTAAGATGGAAATTAGAGATAGTTTAAGTAAATATTTTTATAATGAAACTGAATGTAAACCTATGATTATTGCTGTTATACAAGAAGTATAGTTATGAAAAGAATTATAATATTAGTTAGTATATTATTATTAGTAAGTTGTACTAATTATAATAGTGTAGAAGAAACAATTGAAGATACTAGTAATACATTATTTTGTTATAAAGAATATAAAAATTATGAAGAATATATAGAATTTAGTTATAAAGATAATGTTGTTGATTATATTAATTATAGTTATAATTTTGATATAGAAATACAAAAATATAAAAAGTTAGATAGTTATAAAGATTATATTAAAT
>JAZLAK010000129.1:0-4308 GCA_045613165.1 Bacilli bacterium
TTTTATTGAAGTAGAAACTGAAACAAATAATAAAGAAAACTCTATAGAATATATTAATGTAAAAACCTCTTTAAATACTAAAAATACATTTTTAATTAACAATATTTCTAACAATTTAACAATAAAAGAAATAGAAATATATTATAAAGATGAATTAATAAATTATTCATTCTCTAATGAAGAAGAATTTTTAAGTCTTAATCCAACCGCTATAAATATATATGATAAAAATTTAGAAACAGTTTTTAATATTCCTAGACGTTATATAAATTTAGCATTAAAACTAAATAATACTTATGTTCTTAATCAATTAAAAATAATTATATATAGTTATTCGACTGAAGAATCAACATTTGAATTTAAATTTAATGAATATATTCCAATAAAACTAAATAAAGGCAACAAACATATCATAACTTTTACTAATGATGAAAGTATAGAAGAAACAACATATACTTATAAAGAGTATAAAAAATTATATAAATATTATAAAGAAGAAAAAGTACCCCAAAATATTTATATTAAAGAAGGAGAAAGCTTATTATTAGATGATTACATAATTAATACTGATTACTATAAAAGAGATAAATTAATCTTAAGTAATACTTTAATAATAAATGATAAAAATCAAGATATTAATAGTTTCATAGAATATAGTAGTGGTAAAACTATAATTAATCATAATGTTGATTATACAAAAAATGGAATTTATAAATGTGAATTTATTTTAAATGGCATAAAAGTTATTAAAGATATAGTTGTAGATATAGTAGGTAAAACTAAAGAAGATATAAAAACTAATGAATTTAAAGAAACAATAAATAATAAAGTAGCTACAAACATAAAATTAAACAAGACAAATAATAAAGTAAAAAATAAAATAATTACAATTACAACGAAAGTAGAGGAAAAAAATAAAACAACTAAAGTGATAACTACTACTTCAACTAATACAAAAATTCCATCTAAAGAAGAAAAAAGTCTAAATAAATTTTTTATAAAAATTATTACGATTATAATTTTTATAGTTTTAGAAATAATAATTATATATAAAAAGAAAAAGAGATAGTGTCGAATATATTTAAAAAAGTTAATAAATAATTTATATTAAAGGTGATGGTGATTATGTTAAATTTAAATATGGAATATAAAAGTGGAGTTCTTTTTGTTAGATTAATAGGATCCTTAAATAAATTAACGGCAAATAAGTTAACTGACACTTTAATTCCTATTATAATTAGTCAGGGAATAAAGAATTTAGTATATAATTTCAATGAATTACAAAGTATTGATGAGACCGGTTTCAAAACACTTCTTTTAGGATATAATGCAATTCTAAATAATAATGGGAATGTATTAGTAGTTAACAATAGATTTAACTTAGAATATTTTAAAGAAGTGAATAATGAGTTAAGTGCACTTAAAATATTACAAGTTTAAGGAAATGGGTCATGGAAAAAATAATCGATGAAATACTCAGTAGCGAAGAATTAAAATTAAGAATAATGGCTAATGCAAAAAAGTTTTATAATGTAGATAAAAAAGATTTGTATCAAGCGGGCTATTATGGTGCTTTAAAAGCGCTCAAAAAATATGATTTTAATTCTAATATTCAATTTAGTACTTATGCCAATATGTATATCTTTGGTGAAATGTATAATTTTGCGAAAAATAATCGTAATATAAAAATTGATAAAACATACTTCAAAATATATAAACAAATAGAAAATGCTAGAAGTTTATTAGCACAAAAATTTAACAAAGAACCATCATTAGAAGAAATAAGTATGTTTTTAGAAATTGATATAAATTTAATAAATGACGTAATAATTACTTGTAGAGAAATAATATCGTTAGACGAAGAAAGTGAATGTTTAAATGATAGTAACCTTTATGCTATCGCTGGAACTAATTACGACTATGATACGAAACTGCTAATTCGTGACTCGCTCGAGGAGTTAAATGATATGGAAAGAAAAGTAATTGATTTTAGATATTTTAAAGATTATACCCAACAAGAAACAGCCGAAGAAATGGGGATTAATCAAGTTAAAGTATCACGATTAGAAAGTAGCTCAAAAAGAAAAATCAAAGAATATATTTGTGCATAAAATTTACTAAAACCTTCATAATAAAAATGGAGGTTTTTTTAATGGAAAAACGAGAATATCAAGAATTGGTAAAAAAAACTACGCCCAAACCTAAAAGAATGTGTCATGCAATACTAGCTTTTTTATCCGGTGGTTTACTAGGAGCCAGTTGTGAAATACTAAGAGCCTTGTTAGTGAATTATTACAATATAAAATCAAATGATGCAGTATCAATAGTATTGCTTATATTAATAGTTTCAGCGTGTTTTCTAACAGCATTCTTCGACTTTGATAAATGGGTAATAAAATTTAAAGCAGGTCTTATTGTACCAATTACAGGATTTGCACATTCCATACAAAGTAGTGCATTAGATTATAAAAAAGATGGTTTAATTACAGGATTAGGTGCTAACTTTTTTAAACTGGCTGGAAGTGTAATATTATACGGGATTGTAAGTGCATTTATATTTTGTATATTAAAGGTGGTGTTTTATGGCTAGTTTTAAATACAAAGATGTATATTTAAATAAAGTTTATAGTATAGCAGGAACAAATGAAAATAATGGAAATTTAAAAGAAGTAAATAGATACTTAAAAGATTTCTATGATAATGAGAAAACTATTGAAGATTGTGAAATAAAAATGCAAAAAGAAGTTCTTAAAAATTTAATAAGCACTAAAACAGAATTAGTAGTTGGAGGAGATTTAATGAATCAATTAACAACAACTAGTTCAAGTGTAGTAGATAATAACATTTCTTTTTTAGGTGTATATTGTGCTTGTGCAACATTTTGTGGAAGTATAATAACATTATCAAACTTTATACAAGGAAGAAATATAAGAGAAGGTATAAGTATTGTAAGTAGTCACAACTTATCTAGTGAAAAACAGTTTAGATTTCCAGTTGAGTATGGAGCACATAAGCCATCCTATACAACGTTTACTACAACAGGAAGTGTAGGAGTAATAGTATCAAAAACACCATCAAATATTAAAGTAGTCGCATCAACGTTAGGTAGTGTTGTTGATATGGGAATAAAAGATGCTAATAATATGGGCGCTGTTATGGCTCCAGCTGCAGTAAAAACACTTATGGACCATTTAAAATATACAAGTACCACAGTAAAAGATTATGATTTGATTTTAACTGGAGATTTAGGTAAATATGGTGCTGAATTATTTGAAATTTTATTAGAAAAAGATTATGGAATTGTATTAAAAAACTATATAGATGCAGGAAGAATTATATATAATGACAATCAAGAAAAATATAGTGGTGGAAGTGGACCGGTATGTTTACCATTAGTATTATTTAATAAAATATTAAAACAAAAAAAATATAAAAAAATATTAGTAATAGCAACAGGTTCATTACATAGTCCATTATTAGTTAATCAAAAACATTCTATACCAAGTATTGCGCATTTAATAAGTTTGGAGGTAATATAATGACAATATTTTATTCATTTTTATTTTGTGGTTTTGTTTGTCTTATAGGACAAATTATATTAGATAATACAAAACTAACACCAGGTCATATTACAAGTTTATTTGTAGTAATAGGTGCATTTCTAGGAATGTTAGGAATATATGATAAAATTATAGACTGTGTAGGAGCAGGGGCAAACATTCCTATAACTTCTTTTGGTAATACATTATTTAATGGAGCGTATGAAGGTTTTAAAAGTGGTGGCTTTATGGGAATATTAGAAAATATGTTAGGTAATGTAAGTTTAGGTATAGTAAGTGCAATAGTATTTTCATTTTTATTTACAATACCAAATAAAGTTAAAGATTAGTTAGTGTAAATAATACTAACTTTTTTAATGCGTAAATGTTCTATATGTTATAATTAAATAGGTGAAATGATATGATCTACATAGATAATTTAAAAATAGAATTATTAATGCCTGAGTTATTGTTAAATTACTTAGTGAATAAAAATATATATGAAGTATTTACTGTAATTGAGGGAAATTATTATTTAAATACTAATATAGATGATATTAAAAAAACAAAAATACTCTATGCTTGTCTATGCTTCTTATCGAATGAATTAAGAGATTGTGTAAGTGAGAGTGAAGAATTAGTTGAAGAATATCAACAAGTTGCAACTGGAATACAATATATAAATGAAAATTCAAAAGAAAAAATAATTAATAAATTAAAAAGTTTAATAGAATTTAAAGAAAAAATAAAAGATTACAATTTTAATGAT
>JAZLAK010000130.1:0-6240 GCA_045613165.1 Bacilli bacterium
ATTTCTTTTCTACCACTAGGTCTTGTTTTTATATTAGAAACTTCGGTATCTCCATAAATAGTTAGAGCATAAGTTCTAGGTATTGGAGTTGCACTCATTGATAATATATCTGGATATTCTCCTTTTTCTTTTAGTTTTTGTCTTTGATTTACTCCAAATCGATGTTGTTCATCTGTTATTACTAGTCCTAAGTTTTTAAATATAACTTCATCATTAATAAGTGAATGTGTTCCAATTATACAATCTATATCTCCATTATTTAATTGTTCTATTATTTTCTTTCTTTGAGGTTTTGAAGTACTTGATGTTAATAATTCTACTTTTATATCTTTTATTATTTTTTTTATATTATCAAAATGTTGTTGCGCTAATATTTCTGTAGGTGCTAAGAATCCTGATTGATATCCTGATAAATAGTTAGCATATATACTTAAAAATGCTACTATAGTCTTTCCACTTCCTACATCTCCTATTACTATTCTATTCATTCTTTTATTTGAATTGAAATCATTTGTTATATCGTCTATTGCTTTTCTTTGATCTGTTGTTAGTTCAAATGGTAAAGAGTTTATTAATTCATTTAACTTATCTTTATCAAATGTTTTTATTATATTAGTTTCATCGTTTTGTCTTTTTAGTTTTAAATAATTTATCTTAAACATAAATTCAAATAGTTCTTTGTATATTAAATGTAATTTAGATTGTTTTAAAGATGTTAAGTTTGTTGGATTATGTATTTGTTTTAGAGCTATATTTTCATTTATAAAATTATATTTTTCTATTATGTATTCTGGTAAAGTGTTATGTATGCTTACTTTATTTAGTGTATTTAATATTAATGTATTTAATGGTTTGTTTTTTATATTACCTTTTAAATGATATATAGGTTCTATTATAGAAGTATTAAGTGGATTTAATAATATATTACTAGCTGTGAATTTATTTGTTTCTTTATTATATTTACCTATTAAGCATATTTCTTTACCTACTGTTAAATTCTTTTTTAAGAATCCTCTATTAAATATAGTTACATTTATTAATTTATTTGAAGATATAACTCTAAATGATAAGTAGTTAAAGTTTTTTCTAATATATACTATTCTTGGTAAACTTTCTACTATACCATTTATTGTTAATGTTACATTATCAGTAGCATTGTTGATATTCTCAGGATTATAAAAATTATATTTATATGGGTAATAATTTATTAAATCATTAATGGTAAATATATTAATTTTGTTTAAATTATCTATTGTTTTTTCACCAATTCCTGGTATATTTTTTAAATCCATAATAACTCCTTAAATTTTTTAACTTTTTTCAAAAAAAGTGTTGACAAAATAACCTTTTTACATTAGTATATGAAGTACCAATTCACTTTAAGAGCGAATTGGTGCTAGTATCACACTAGCCAACCCCTTTTTATTCTTTGAAGCAGTTCTCAGGGGGACTGCTTCTATTTTTTTATATTAAATTTTTGTAATATTCATAGCGCTCTTTAGCGTTATTTTTTTGTATCTCTAATAATTGTTTAGATGATTCTTCATCTTTTAATTTTAGTGAGTTATATCTAACTTCGTTATTTAAGAAGTCTTCATATTTTTCAAAGTTAGGTTCTTTAGAATCTATTTCTAATTTACCTTCTTTATATCTCATTAAAATATTATATCCACATTCTACTGATAGTTTTTGTTCGTCTAATGAATTTACTAATCCACCTTTTATTCCGTGTTCTATACATGGTGCATATGCAATTATAATTGATGGTCCGTCATGACATTCAGCTTCTATCATTGCTTTTATTGCTTGCATTGGATTAGCACCTAAACATATTGATGCTACATAAACGTTATCATAGTCAGTTGCTATTTTAAATAAATCTTTCTTTCTTGTTCTTTTTCCATCTGTAGCGAATTTAGCAACTGCTCCTGCTTTTGTTGATTTTGATGCTTGTCCGCCTGTATTAGAATATACTTCAGTATCTAATACTAATATGTTTATATTTTCATTAGATGATAATACTTGGTCTATTCCACTAAATCCAATGTCATATGCCCAACCATCTCCACCTATACACCATACACTTCTTGATTCGATATAATTTAATAGATTTTTATCAAAGTTAGTTTGAGATAATTCATCTTTAATAACACTTGTTATTTCATAATTATCTTTATTATCTAACCATTTTTTATATAGTTCATTATTTGTTTCTTGCAACATAATATTTTCTATTTGTTCTCTTTTTTGTTTATATGATTTCATCATACCAAAGCCAAATTCAGCATTGTCTTCAAATAGACTATTTGCCCATGGAATGTTATATGGTGTACTTGGACATGATGCTCCATAAATACTTGAACATCCTGTAGCATTTGCAATCATTAATTTATTACCAAATAATTGTGTTAATAATTTTATATAAGCAGTTTCTCCACATCCAGCACAAGCTCCATGGAATTCAAATAATGATTTATTTAATTGACTTCCTTTTACAGTATTTAGAGGGAATGTATTTTTATTTATATGGTTATTAAATACTTCTCTTTCTAATTCAGTTGTTGTTTCTTTTTCAGTTAGAACTAATGCTTTATTGCCTGCCTTACCTGGGCATATTTTTGTACATAGTCCACACCCAGTACAATCTTCTTTACTTACAAGTATTGACCAGTTAGTATCTGTACCAAAACATTTAGTATGTTCTATATCATCTGGTCCATCTATTATAGGTCTTATTACAGCATGTGGACATACAAAAGAACACATTCCACATTGTATACAATTTTCTTTTATCCAATGTGCATTAGTAGATGATAAATCTCTTTTTTCATATTTAGTATTTCCACCATCTAATATTCCAGTTGAGTAATCTAATAATTCTTTTGTTGATAACTCATTACCTTTTCCACAATTTAGTTTTTTTATTATAGTATCTAGATTAGTATTTTCTTTTCTAAAGTTATTATCTATATTAATTTCTTTTAATTCTATATTATTTATAGCATTAATATTATTGTTTACTACTTCTTCACCTTTAACACTAAATCTTTTTTTGATTAGATTAGTTAATTTTTCTTTATAGTTTTCTATATTTAATTTATCAAGTATTATACTTTCTATAATTATACCTATTCTACCTGGTATTCCATTATTTTTAGATATTGTGTCTGCATCTATTGTATATACTTTAACGTTATTTAATTTTATTTTTGATTTTAAACTATTTGGTAGTATTTTGTTTAATGTTTCTTCATCTTTGTTAGTGTTTATTATTAAACTACCATTTTCTTTAATATGTGATAATATATCATATTTATTTAAATAATTTTCTTTAGTTACAACTACTACATTAGGATTTGTAAGATAGTATGGCGCCTCTATTTTTTCATTACCGAATCTTAAGTGAGATATTGTTAATCCACCACTTTTTTTAGAATCATATTCAAAGTATCCTTGAACATATTTTTCTTCACCTATTATTTTTAATAAGTCTTTACTAGCTCCTACTGAGCCATCTGATCCATAACCATATATTTTTATCTCATCACAATCTAATTTTAAGTTATAAGGGTATTCTTTTAAAGAAGTATTATTTAAATCATCTTTTATTCCTATTGTAAAATTATCTTTTAGTTCAGTTTCTAACATTTTATATACGTTATAAATATCGTTCGGTGTTGTATTTTTTCCTGATAGTCCATATCTTCCACCTACTATATTTATCTTCATATCTTTAAGAGATGCTAATACATCTAAATATAGTGGAGAGCCTATACTACCTGCTTCATTTGTTCTATCAAGTACTGCAATATTTTTTACTGTACTAGGTAGGACTTTTTTTAGATATTCAGTACTAAATGGTCTATATAAATGTACTGTTATTAATCCTACATTTTTTAAGTTATCTACTACTTTTTTAATAGTATCATTTACTGAACCCATTGCTATTATTATGTTTTCAGCTTTATCACTACCATAATAATTAAATGGTTTATAATCTGTTCCTTGTATTTCATTTATTTTATTCATATATTTTTCTACTATTTCTGGAACATTTTTATAAAAACTATTTCTTGCTTCAGTACATTGGAAATATATATCTTCATTTTGTGCTGTACCTCTTGTTATTTTATTACTTGGATGTAATGATTTATTTTTAAACTCAGTTATTTTATCTTGAGGTATAAGACTCATTAATTTATCAAAATCTATTTCTTTTATTTTATTTAATTCATGACTAGTTCTAAAGCCATCAAAGAAATGTAAAAATGGTAGAGACGAATCTAATGTTGCTAAATGTGCTACTGCTGCTAAATCTTGACTTTCTTGTACATTGTTAGATGCTAGCATACAAAAACCAGTTTGTCTTGTAGCATATATATCTTGATGGTCGCCTAAAATACTTAGTGCATGAGTTGCTAATGAACGTGATGCAACATGAATTACGCAAGGTAGCATTTCTCCTGCTATTTTATACATATTTGGTATCATTAATAATAAACCTTGACTTGCTGTAAATGTTGTTGCTAATGAACCAGTTATTAAAGCACCATGTAATGCTCCAGCAGCTCCTGCTTCACTTTGCATTTCATATACTTCAGTTATTTCATTATAAAAGTTCTTTACTTTCTTATTTTTTAATTCATCTATTTCACTAGCCATTGGACTAGACGGAGTTATAGGATATATAAAACTCATTTCACTAAATTTATAAGCTACATCTGCACATGCAGTATTTCCATCTTTTATTTTGTACATGTTATCACATTCTTTCTATAAATATTATAATATTATACATTTTAAATTACAAATAAAAACACATTATTGTTTTTATAATGTGTTTTTATATCACTTTTAGTCTTCAAATTCACCTGATAAGTCATAACATACTGCATAATTTGTTGCTTTTCTTTCAATTTCTGTTTCAACTACTTCTGTTCCATTTAAATCTACAGTTTTTAATACATTATATGCTCCGTAATTATCTTTTGTTTGCGTAAAATAGTACAACTTATCATTATAATATTTCATATCATTATCATAAGAATCGTTTATATAAGTAGTAGTTCCCTTAATAGTATATATAAGTTCGCTATTTTTAAATATTTTGATATAACCGCAACCCGAATCACAACCTTCGCTATATTGCATTATTAAATAATCATCAATAATTATAATATGCTTTGTATGTCCACATCCTTCATTAAAATAATCTTCTAATTTAATTTTATTAATTAAAATTTCAAAATGACTACATGCATACCCAAACGCTTCAATATGGTCTTCATCGTATTGAGAACAACTTAATGTGTAATCTATATTTTCTTTTTTTAATTTTAAATTTTGAAAATCCTTTTTTAAATCAACGTATTCATTAACATAAAGTTCATGTAAATTAAAAGATATAATATTTTCATCATTATTTTCAGGATATTTAGTAAATTTTTCTTCTTTTTTTATCATTTCAGTTATAGTTGTTGTTGTATTGTTATTATGATTTGAAACAGTTTTATCTACTTTTAGAAAGTTATCATAAACTATATAGCCTACTATTCCTAAAATTAAAATTATTATTGCAGTTATTATCCATACTATTTTTTTACTTTTTTTCTTTTCTTCCATATTTACTCTCCTACTCTATGACTTAATAATAACACAAATATATTTTTTATAACATGAAATGACAGTGTTATATTATATTTAGATTATACCCCCCCCCCCGACTATTTTTGTCAATATTAGGAAGTGAAGTTAGTTAATCATTTTAAATATAGGATCATATGAGTTTTCATAAATTAATAAGTCTTTGTTTAGTTTGTTTCTCATTTCTTTATTTGAAGTTATTAAGAGAGTATTGTCCTCTATTCTTTTTATATCTTTTTTATTTTTTAAATCTATATAATAACTAGTGTTATCTTTAAAATATATTCCTGTATCTTTCCATATAGAAAGTATTGGATTATGTATATCTTTATATAAATCTTCTTCATATATAAGTTTATAGTTAGAGAAACCTAAATTATATAGTACAAATTTTAAGATATAAAGATTAGTTTCACAATATAATTTATTAATTAGAATATATATTTTATTTTGTATAAACATATTAGATAGTTTGTATTTATTAATAGTATTTTTTAAACTCTCTGTAAGTTCTTTATAGTTTGTTATGAAGTTATTTTCTAGTATTTTATTTGTTTTAGAATCGTTTGTTAGTTTTACAAAAATATGACCTTCATT
>JAZLAK010000131.1:0-8736 GCA_045613165.1 Bacilli bacterium
AAAGCATATTAATAATTTAATATGCTTTTTTATTTTTATATAAAATACAACAAAACAAATATACCAACTATAAATAAATATATTGAAAACTTCCATAGTTTTCCTTTTTTTACATATTCACTAAATATCTTATAAGTTAATAAAGTAAATATACCGGAAAAAATCATACCTACTATATAATTTATTAACATATTTGATGGCAAACCTACTTCAATTATATCTTTTACTCCTAAAATAAATGTACCAACACTTACTGGTAAATATAACATAAAAGTATATTTTAAAGAGGTTTCACGACTTAATTTACACAATAAACATCCAACTAATACTGTTCCACTTCTTGATAATCCTGGAAATAAAGCTAAAGCTTGTAATAATCCAATGATAATAGCATCTTTATAAGTAATACTTTTATCATCTTTATTACCATTTATATTTCTAACTATTATCAAACTTATTGCAGTTATTATAAACATTATACCTACTATCCAAGTTTTATTTAAAATACTTTCTATTTGATCTTTAAATAAAAAACCTACAACTCCAACAGGTATACTACCAATTATAATTAATAAACAATATTTATACTCATCTTTAAAGATATCTCTATCATTCTTATTGAAAATATATTTAAAGAAACCATTAATAAGTTTAACAATATCATTCCAAAATATTATAAATATAGCTATAAAAGATGCAAAATTCAAAAATATTTCAAAATTCAAATCATTTAATATATCAGTATTAAATAATTGTTTAAATATAAATAAATGTCCACTGCTACTAATTGGTAAAGGTTCAGTAATTCCTTGTATTATACCTAATATAATATATTTTAATAAAGTCATATTATCTCTCCTATCACTTATTTAATTTTATAACTTTTTTATAAATTTGTATATAAAAAGATATAAACCTATACTTAATTTATATCTTTTTTACACCTTAATATTCTAAAATTTATTTAATATTCTATTTACTTCTTCACTAAAATTATCTAATAATATATAATCTTCAAAACCATCTTTTATATAGTGTTCTTTTATATTAACTTTATTATTATCTAACATAACTATTACAGGAATATTAAATTTATTTAATTTTTGCATTTCTTTTAAAGTAGTATACCCAGACATCTCTTTCATATCATCTTGTACAATTACAAAATCATACTTCTTACCACTCTTAATTTTATCTACAGCATCCATTCCATATAATATTACAGAATGTCCTATACTATTTTCATTTAATTTTTTCTTTAAAATATTAGTTATATTCTTATCTTGGCAAACAATTAATGCTTTTTTAGAATTATATATAGCATTTTCATATTGTTTTAATATGCTATTTTCATTATCAGGACTATATATTCTTTGATCTATAGTTAACATTACCTCAGTACCTTTACCAGCTTTACTTTTAATTAATAAATTACCTCCAAGTACTTTAATAATCTTTTGACATAATTTAATATTAAACTCAGTCTTTTCTAAATTTTCTATATCACCAGCATCAAACTCACCTGTAACACTTAATACTTCATTTATCTTATCTATAGACATTCCACTACCACTATCAATGATAGTAAATATAACTCTACAAACATCATATTTTTCTATAGTATTTACATTAAACTCTATAAAACCTTTTTCAGTTTTCTTAACAGAATTCATTATTAATGAATATAATATTTGTTTTAATTTTATAGAATCACCATAAAGATATGGAACATTATTAGGTATATTAGTTCTAAATTCTATATTATCACTAACATTTACTTTTATTCTAGCAACAACATCATCATATAAAGATTTTAAACTATATCTATTATTAACAAACTTAACTCTTTGTACATCTAATGTAGAAACATTTAAAACATCATTAACTATAAAATCTAATTGTCTTATAGAATTATTAATAATATTTAAATCACTCTTAATCTTTTTAATATCTTCTTCTTGTTTCATATTATTACATATATTAGAAATATTATATAAAGGATCTCTAACTTCTTGAGTAAGTTCAAATAAAAAGTTTGATTTATCTTCATATGTTTGTTCAACTAATTCTTTGTTTTTATATAATTCACTTAACATTTTAATATCAGGATTTTCTATAGTATGATACATTATATTAATTGTTAAAGTTTCTATATATGTCATAATCAATAATCCTGGATAATTAGTTTGTATTATTATACCTATTATTAAAGTTATTATAAAAACATAAATTGGAATATATTTTTTATTTTTTAAATTCTTTTTATTCTTAATAATAAATATTAACATAATACCTATTAAAATACCGCAAATTGTATAAGTAAAACTTACACTTGGACCATTAGTATATCTTGTTTGAAAATTATTTTCGATTACCAGATTACATTCTAATAAATAAGTAATTATAGTAACAACAAAAAATATTATAGTTATTATCTTTTTAGAATATTTATATTTAAATAAATTTTTATTTCTAGGAAAAGATATATAATAAACATATATAGTCAATATAGTTGTCCACAATGTGTTATAAACTAAATACGATTTTAAAATAAAATCACTTAATAATGGAAAAGTACCACTAATATATGCAGCAAAAGTACATAACAATTCTACAATTAATCCAGCTAAAGTAACAACAATTAAAATTTTATAAAGTTTTGTTTCTATAGATTTTACTGATTTTTTAGAAAAATACAACACTATCATTAAAACTGAAAATGCCATAGCACTTACAGGAAAAAATATACCGCTACCCATAACTCTAGCCTCCATCTTACATAAAGTATAACACATATAATTAAAAAAAGTAAACAATTGGTTTACTTATTTTTTTGTATATTTTTTTTGATTTTCTTGTTCTTTTTTATATTCTTCTTCAGCCATTCTTTTTAAATATTCATAATCTATTTTCTCAGCCATATCAGTTCGTGGTAATTTATCTAGAAAAGTTACACTTGCAGGAAGCTCATAATCTTTTAATATTGTTTCTTCTCCACTAGCATCAACATAAACATCACGACTCTTATCAATAATATATCTTTCCATTTCTTCACTAGGAGAATATCCATCTTTTAATACTACATATGCTTTACATTCAAATAAACTTTCTTCATTTGGTTTAGGAACGATAGCACAACTATCTACTACATCAATATTTGACACAACTGATTGTACTAATTCACAATAAACTTTATTTAAAGTATTAATTATAAAGAAACGAGAAGCACGACCAATTAATGTAAAATATCTATCTTTATCCAAGAAACCAATATTACCAGTCATATAATATTTTTTACCTTTATAATCAATCATTATTTCTTCAGTTAAATCATCTCTACCATAATATCCCTTAAATACATGTTTACCTCTAGTACATAAAACGCCGGTTTCCCCATATTTTACTTCTTCCATTGTATCAGGATTTAAAACCACATATTCTGGCCCAACAACTAACTGCCCAACAGTTTCTGGTCTATATGGTACATTCATAGCATTTGTACTACAACCTAAAGTTTCTCCTGTACCACTTGAATTACTAATTGTAATATTTTTTGCACCATGCGATTTAAAATAATCTATTCCAGCATGAGATTGTGATACAGATAAATAATCTCCCCCAGATAAATATATTTTCAAACTTGACAAATCTTGATCCTTAGGCAAATTTCTCTTAGTCATCTCTAAATGAGCTGGACTACCAAAAACTAAATGTGGATTTTTACTATAATAGTAAGATATATTTTCAGGTGATAAATTTGGAGTTAAAATAACTTCTCTACCGCTTAAGAATGTTTGTAAAACTGAAGCGCCAAAACCATAAGGATACATAAATGGAACAACATTCATCCAGCGACTATCATCAGGTGTAACATTAGGAACATGTGTAGAATTCTTTAAATATATACAAGAAGCTATTAAATTTTCATTAGTAAATAATAAACTTTTAGCTTTACCAGTTGAACCACTTGTATATAAAATTAAAGCATCTTGCTTACCACCAAAATTAGTTTTAAATTTATCTTTTTGATATTTACCAACATTGCCCAACTCATGATAAGTAAAATCATCTACACTACCTACTGAATAGCCAACTTTTCTATTTAAATTACGACTATTTCGCAAATTTTCATTCATTGTAATAACATGTTTGACTTTTGTACCTTTTTTTATTTCTTCATTATAAGTTTGATCCTTATTACAATTTATAAAAACTGGTGATTCATACATATTTAAATAATTTTTAGTTTCCTCCATACTTGCTAAAGGATTTAAATAAGTTACTGTTGCACCTATCATGTTAGCAGCTTTAAATACTGGAATTGCTTGATAATAATTAGGCATAGATACAACAATAATATCTTTAGGTTTTATCCCTAGTTCTAAAAACGCCTTTGCAATTACTAAACTATCTTTTTGAAATTCTTTAACATCTACTCTTAAGTTTAAACAATCAACTATTTTATGATTTCCTTGTGTTAAAAACATTAAATCCATAACTTGAGAAAATGTTAAAAATGAAGGTATTATTGGATGTCTCTCAAAAAACTTTGTACCTTCTAAATGAGTTTTATCTATTGATGGATAATTTGTTTCTTTTTTCATATAAACTTCCCCCTAAATTTATTTCTCTACTCTAATATAATAAAGAAATATATATTTAATTTTCGTCTAAAATAGTAGTTTTTAAGTTTGAAAACCCACATTATTGGTCAAATTATAACTACATTTTAATATTATCATAAATTATTGCAAAAAAAAAGCACAACTAGATAATTATAATTAATAACACTTTGTTTTATTTTTAAATTGTCGACAAAAAATCAACAAAGCGCGAGTAAAGTTAAGTTTATAATACATCCCGTTGTGCTTAACTTAATTATACCAATATTACAAAAAAAGTAAATATATCAAATAAAAAAATAGTAAACTTTACTAAATGTTTACTATTATTTTTTAGAACCTTTTAACCCATTAAAATTTTTTAATATATTTGTATCAAAACAATATGTCTTCTTTAATTTATTTTTATAATCTTTAATAGCCATAGTTATTAAATCATCTAATAATTCACTATACTTTTTACCTTTAGGTTCCCACAAATAGAAAGATAAAGATCCTGGAATAGTATTTGGTTCATTTACATAATACTTATTAGTTTTTGAATCAATTAAATAATCTATTCTACATACACCACTTAAATTTAAAACTTTAAATACTTCTTTACTAGTTTCTTCAATATCATGAGTTAATTTATCACTTATATTAGCTGGTATTCTTCTACTAGCATTAACCATACCTTTACTAGAACCCTTAGATTTAGATTCACCAATATATTTATCTTCATAAGTTAATATTGAATTAGCACTCATTACTTCTTCTATTACACTAGCTTCTTGAATACTATAATTACCTACTACACTACAATTAACTTCCAATAAATTATCTACAGCTTTCTCAACAATAATCTTTTTATCATATTCTATTGCTTCATTAATAGCATCTTCAATAGTTTTTTCATTTTTTACAAAATTTATTCCAACACTACTACCTAAAGAAGCAGGCTTAACAACTACAGGATATCCCATATCATTAATAAGTTTCAAATATTTTTCTTTATCGTTTTCAAATTCTACATCATAAAACCATACATAATCTACAACTGGTATATTTACACTATTAAGTATTTGTTTAATAACAACTTTATCTTGTCCTAAACTAGCACCTAATACTCCACTTCCTACATAAGGAATACCAACAGTATCTAAGTACCCAGCTAAAGTACCATCCTCAACATTTTGTCCATGTACAATAGGAAATGCTACATCAATTTTTTCAACTACTTTGTTCATTAAACCTTTAGTATTAATTAAACAAAATTCTCCATTAACTTTACATAAAGTAACTTCTTTACAAACTTTCTTTAAATTATCTAAATCTTTGTAATTATCAACTTTTAATAAAGCTTCCCCACTATACCAAACTCTATCTTTACTAATATAAATTGGTACTATATCATACTTTTCATTATTCATAGATTCAATGGCTTGTAAAGCACTTATAACACTAACTTCATGTTCAACACTTTCACCACCGAATATAACACCAACTTTAATTTTCATAAAACTCCTTCTTTCTATTTCTCGTTAAAAATATCAGGTAAATCATTTTCAAGTAATATATAGCTATGTTTATTCTTAACGCTAACTTTATCTATAATATTAAAAGCTTCTTTAACATCGTTTATAACATATACCTTATCTTTAGGATATTTACTTGTCTTTAAACCATCTAATATAGGTTTAGTTTGCTTTTCACCTACTAGTATAACATAATCAGCAACTTCACTAATATATTCTCCAAACTTTTTATTTAAAGAATATTGTTCATCACCTAATTCTATCATACCTGGAGTTACAACAATTTTTAACCCATCCATTAATTTTAATACATCTAATGCCATTTTAGAACCAACAGGATTAGAATTATATGCATCATCAATTATAGTTCTATCTCCCATATTCTTAAGTTCTAATCTATGAGTAATAGGTTTAATTCTTTTAACACCTATTTCTAATTCTTTTAGAGTCATTCCCATATATTTACCAAATGCTATACCAGCTAAAATATTATATATATTTGCATTACCTAACAATCTAGTATTAAACGTATGAGTACAATCATCTTCTTTAAAATAAACATCAAATGTCATTCCTTTAGAATCGATATGTATATTATTAGCAACTAAATCAGCATCTTTATTCTCTATACCGATCCATAATATCTTACAATTATTTTTTAATTTATAATTTACTTGATAAGGATCATCAGCATTTAATATTCCAACACCATCACTAGGTAAAGATTCAATAAGTTCAAACTTACCCTTTTGTACATTCTCTCTACTACCAAAAGTATCTAAATGTGCAGTACCAATAGAAGTAATAATACCATATTTAGGTTTAACTAAATCACAAAGTAATTTAATTCTACCCATTTTAAAAGCTCCCATTTCTGCAATAAAGATATCATTAAACTTATCAATATAATTATTTATAGTCAATATTAAACCATACTGAGTATTATAATTTAAAGGTGTAGCAATACTATTATATTTAACCCCTAATATATCATTTAATATATTCTTACTACTAGTCTTACCATAACTACCAGTTATACCAATAACATTTAAATTACTCATACTCTTAATTTTATTCATAGCTTTATTTTTATAATATAAGAATACACATTTCTCAACCGGTTTATTTATTACATTACTTAAAAAGACTATATAAAAATTTAAACTTATTAATAAACTATAAACAAAATTAAATATATAAATATCTTTATTAAATAAATATATTACAATGGGTACTATATAAAGAATAATATTGGTTACAATCATTCTCTTTACTCTACTAGTAAGTTTTAAAGGTATTTTAACTTGTTCTTTATTTATGTTATTTTTCTCTACAAAGAATAATACTAAATAGAAAATATTAACAAACAACAATATTTTACTATTAATAAATAAATTAATAATATTTAAAACTAATAATATTAAATCATATTTAAAAACACTTAAAATATTTTTATTTCCCCATTTTATATAACGATTATTTTCATTATAAAAATTTTGTTGTAATATATGTAAATTCTTTTTAAATCTTAAAACTAAATAAAAATAAGTTATTAATATATTAATTAAAATTATATACATCTAATCACTTCCCAATAAAATCATCTATAACTTGGATAACTTCATTTTTTCTTTCTAAATAAGCATAATGTGTAGCACCTTCAAATTCTACAACTTTAGCATCTTTAATCAAACTTTCTAACTCATAAGCTCTATTAATAGGTACAGCAGTATCTAAACTACCCCATATTAATAATGTTGGAGCTTTTATTTTTTTTACATCTTCTATCATTTCTAAATTAATGGACTGTACTAAAACTCCACGCATAACTTCAGTTGCATTTTTATAATCAGTAGACCCAATATAATTTTTCATTATATTTGCGATCCATTTTAAACAACTAACATTTTTTAAAGATTTATATATTTTAGTCTTTAATGGTAATTTCTTTAATTCTTTACAGTATGGACTAGCAAAACAAATAAGTTTATCCACATCATACATAGATGAATATATCAATCCAACTCTTCCGCCAAAAGAATGCCCCATTAATATAATTTTATTTAATCCTAAATCATCTACCATTTGTTTAACACATTCGGCATATTCATAAACCGTCCAAGAATGTAACGGTTCACTACTCTTACCAAAACCTGGTAAATCGATTATCAAAACATTATATCTATCAAAAAACTTTTCACCTATAGGCATCATCATTTCAATATTTTGGTTCCATCCATGTAATAATACTAAACTTACATCTGCACCTATATCATGAAAAAAATAATTTACTTTTACTCCCTTTATGTTTTTTAGCATACAATACACCTTCTATATAATATTATATTTTATAAAATCAATTAATTAAATAAATTTTTCAAAAAAACTGTAAATATTATACAAATAAACTACACAAAACACAAACTATAGTTAAAAATAAATGAATATGTTATAATACTTCCAGGTGGTTTATTATGAATTCTAACAAAAAAGACGTTAATGATTATTTTAAATATTTAAGACTTTACTACATGGAATTAGCTAAAAAAAGAAAAAAAGAATTAGAAGAAAAGAAAAAGAAACAACAAGAGATTGAA
>JAZLAK010000132.1:0-5438 GCA_045613165.1 Bacilli bacterium
TGAATAGACGACAAAAAATAATAGTAAGTGAAACGGGAATATTTTTAGTACTTTTATTATTAGTAGGTTTAACATACGCATACTTTTTAACACAAGTAACTGGTAATACAAATAATAAATCTATTTCAGTTAGTACTGCTAATTTAGCATTAGTGTATGGAGATGGAAATAATGCAATAACAGCAAATAATATATTACCAGGTACAACATTAGATGAAAAAACATTTACTGTAACAAACCAAGGTAATGCAACAACTGATTATGTAGTAGTAATAGATAATACAAGTGTAGTATATGCTGAAACAAGAACAGTAAATGGAGTAACACAAACAAAAGGAGCAACAGCTGAATTTGAAAGTAATGATTTTGTATATACATTAACATGTACAAATAAAGATGGAAGTGACTGTACAAATCAAATAAAGAGTGAACAAGTATTCCCAATAAAAGGTGGAGTAGTAGTAAGTAACTCAATAGAAGTTGAAGGAGTACAATCATATACATTAACAGTAACATATAGAGAAACTGGTGTAGATCAAAGTGCTGATATGAATAAGGAATTAAGTGCAAGAGTAAATATCAAAGATATATCAGTAGATAATCCATATAAAAGTGATACAACATTACTTGCATATAATATAATAAATAATGCAATGAGTGTAACAGAAGCACAAAAGAATAATGGATATGCTGAATTAGTGTCAAATACTAAAACAAAGGTAGCAGCGCAAATATCTGAAACGATAGAAAGTACTGGATATGAAGTGCCAATAGATTCAACTATGTCAGTAAGTACTTCATATCAAAAATATTATTGGACTTATGGAACAGGATATACAGTAGATCAATCTACAGGAAAATTTTCATTAACTGGAGTATCAACGTGTCAATATAATGATGGAAGTTGTAATAATACATTAGTTGGTAAATATGTAATATCAAATAGTGCATATTCAAATTCAAGTAGTTCAAATACAGCAAAAACTACAACTAATTTAACAAATATTTATAAAATTACATCAGCACCAGCAGCAAGTACATCAGCAAGTATAAATGTAGGATATAGAATAGTAACAAATATGCCTGAAAGTACAATGGCAGCAACTGCTGATGAATATGGTACTTCATATTATTATAGAGGAGCAGTAAAAAATAATTATTTAGAATTCAATGGAATGTGTTGGAGAATCGTACGTATTGAAGGTGATGGTTCAATCAAAATCACATTAGCAGCACAAAAAGCTTGTAGTCAAATAACTGCTGAAGATACAGGAAGTGCATTTATTGGTACTGGTGACTATGGATATACAGAAAACTCTAATTATCAATATTTTGCAGATTATGAAAATAGTGCAAATAGAACAAGTTCAATGAAACATAAATTCAATATCTTCTTAAATGGTGGAAGTTTTGATAGTTATGATTCAAATGGTGATACTGAAACAAAAACATATACAGCATGGAGTGCAACAAATTTGAATAAATTAAAGAGTGAAGAAGTATGTATAGGAGATACAGAAAGTGCTTATACAAGTGCTGGAGTATTAATGACAGAGGCTGAAAAACAAACAGCAATAAGTAATTATGAAATGATTTATTATAAAAATTATATAAGATTATATACTGATCAAATAGCTACTTTAATGTGTGATACAAGTGGAAATAAAACAACAAGTGCAAAAATATATCCATTAACTGCAGATGAAGTAGTATTTGCAGGAGGAAAAGTTGGAGCGAATAATTATACTTACTACTTAAGAGAAAATGCAACAAGTGGTTATTGGTGGACTCTCTCTCCGTCCCACTTCGATGGCGTCGGCGATCTCGCATTCTACGTTACTGGAAATGGCGACGTGGGCAACGACTACTTTGTGTACGATGTCTACGTCAGTCTGCGCCCCGCAGTTTCTCTAGCATCTGGTGCTAAAATAGCAACCGGAGATGGAAGTATAAGTAATCCGTATACAATTCAATAGAGAAACTAAGTAGTCGTTAGACTACGTCCTAGATCTTAAATCTAAAAAGAAACAATCCTGTGGAAACCCTTCCACAGGATTATTATTTTGAAAAAAGACTATACAATAAACACGATAGTGTGATAAAATTAATGAGAAAAATAGAAAGAGATAGAAGTATTTCACCAATTGGTTATTGGCGAAATACTTCTAAGTGATTTTTAAATTATGAGTAAATTATATGATAAATATGAAATTTTAAAAAATAATAATGCAAGTATGATTTATCTTTTTGAATGCGGAAACTTTTATATTGCACTTGATTCGGATGCTATAGTCATGAATGAAATCTTTAATTTAAAATTAACTAAATTTTCAAATGTTTGTGATAAGTGTGGATTTCCCAAAAATGCTTTAGAAAAATATAAAGAACAATTGAATCAAAGAGATATAGATTATAAAGTTATTGAACAAACCAATATTTCTCCTGAAAATATGTTGAATTCTTTGAGAAGATTAATGGGTGAGTATGAGTTTGATGAAATGGATAGAGAAGATTTATTAGGTGTGATAAGTCAAATAAAAAATTTAATTGGTGAATAAAAATTTATATAGATTTTTATTTAGGGAATACTGCTATGAACAAGCGTCGTTGTTCTGCGCTTCTGGGGAGATTCTTTTTATCTCTCTCCGGCCAACTTCAATGGCAACAACGATAACGCATTCAACGTTAACAACAATGGCAACGTGAACAACAACAATGTGAACAATGACAACAACAGTCTGCGCCCCGCAATTTCAGTAAGACATATTACCGGCTATCTCATAACACACTGTGCTATAGTAGAGAGATGCCCACCTGAAACAAGCATATTTCCTTGGTTAAATACCTAAATATTTTTGATTGCAAATTATAAATGTGTAAGTAGTAAAAAATGAAAAGGCGTTTATATAAATTGTAATCTTTTTTATTTTAGACAATTTAATTTGTATTATAAGCAGTTAATTTTAAATGATAAAAATAATATAGTAATCTTTATTTAAGAGCATATAATGCTCAGGGAATAATGCTAAATAATTGGTGCATCGTTGTCTTTTCGGAAGAGTTTATTTTCTCTCTCTCCGGCCAACTTCAATAGCGACAATGGGAACGATAACGCATTCAACGTTAATACTAATGGCAACGTGAACAACAACAATGTGAATAATGACAACGGCCGTCTGCGCCCCGCAATTTCAGTAAGACATATTACCGGCTATCTCATAACACAAAAGTGCTATAGTAGAGAAATGCCCACCTGAAACAAGCATATTTCCATGGTTTATACCTAAATATTTTGATTGTAAAATATAAGAGTGTAAGTAGTTTAATGAAAAGGCTTTTATATAAATTACAATCTTTTTTTGTTATAAAAAAGGAAATGCTGAAATAATCACTATAAATATTGTGAAAGGTGGTAGCGCTTATGAATTATTATGTTGAGATAAAAACTGAATTAATAAATAATGAAGTATATAAAAGGGTAAGGGATTATAGTAAGAATAGAAGTGATTTGAAAACTTATTATAATGTGGGTAAATTATTATTTGAAGCAGGTAAACATTATGGAGAAGGAATAATAAAGGAATATTCAAATAAATTGAGTGAAGACTTAGGAATAAATTATTCAGTAACTTCTTTAAAATATATGAGACAGTTTTATAATTTTTCAAAAAGTCACTCAGTGAGTGACCTTTTAACTTATACTCATTATAAAATGTTATTTTCGATTAAGGATAGAGATAAAATTAATTATTACATACAATTATGTATAGAACAAAATCTTTCTGTAAGACAATTAAAAGAAAAAATAAAATCTAATGAGTATGAAAGGTTAGATGAGAAAACTAAACTAAAATTAATTAATAAAGAGAATATTGAAGTTAATGATTTGGTAAAGAATCCTATAATTATAAAGAATAGTAAAAATTATGAAGTTATAAATGAGAAAATATTGAAGGAGTTAATATTAGACGATATAACTTTATTTATGAAGGAACTAGGTAATTCATTCTGTTTTATTGGTAGTGAATATAAAATAAAACTAGGAGATAAGTACAATTATATAGATTTACTTTTATATAATATAGAATTTAATTGTTATGTGGTTGTAGAATTAAAAGTAACTGAATTAAGAAAAGAACATATAGGACAAATAGAAGTATATATGAATTATATAGATAAAAACATAAAAAATATTAATCACGATAAAACTATAGGGATAATAATTGTTAAAAAAGATAACAAGTTTATTTTATAATATTCAAGTGATAAAAGAATATTTGAAACTAAATATATTATAAAGTAATTTAAAACTTATTTTTATATATTATATACGAAAATCTTATCATTTAATAAATTATATGTTAAATTAAATATGTAAACAAAATAAAATTGTTTTAGGGAATAGTGCTATTAACTTGCACATGTTGCTTTAGACTTTGAGAGTATTCTTTTTATCTCTCTCCGTCCAACTTCAATGGCAACAACGATAACGCATTCAACGTTAATGAAAATGGCAACGTGAACAACGACAACAATGTGAACAATGACAACGTCAGTCTGCGCCCCGCAATTTCAGTAAGACATATACCGGCTATCTCATAACACAATGTGCTATAGTAGAGAGATGCCTACCTGAAACAAGCATATTTCCTTGGGACATCCCTAAATAATTTTGATTACAAAATATAAATGTGTTAGTAAAAAATACTTTAGAAAAGGCATTTATATGAATTGTAATCTATTTTTTTATAAAAAAATTAGTTTTAAACATAAAATATACTATTATAGACATAAATTTTTATGTTAATATAAAATTATAGTATGTTTAACACGTTAAAATTATGTAGTAGAAGAGAGTTGTAATATGAATGATAAATTTATACTTTTAAATAAAGAAAAAGCATTTTTAATATATTATGAACAATATGTATTACCAACATTTCCTAAAAATGAAACATCAATAAAGATAAAATTGAGTGATGAAATATATAAGTTGATAGAAAATACTATTAGAGTAAATGTTAATAAAGGTAATATAAGAAATAAGTATATAAATGAAACAAAAGTTAATGTTATGATGATTGATTTTTATTTAAGTACAGTGTATGCGAAACAAATAATTATAAAGAAAAGATTCTTATCCTGTATTAGAGCTTTAACTGAAATAAGAAATATTATATATAGTTTGGATAATCAAAATGAAGTCAAAGAAACATCTTTATAATGATATTTTGAAGTATGATAATGCTTTAGAAATGTATAATAAAATAAAAAGAAGTTGTAGAAATAGGAAAGCTGTATATGAATTTAGTTTAAACTTAAATACTCATATAATGAATATTCTTATGTTATTGAAAGAAAGAAACTATAAATTTAGTAGATATAAAATATTTATGATTAGAGATCCTAAATTTAGAATAATTATGAGTGAAAATATA
>JAZLAK010000133.1:0-6546 GCA_045613165.1 Bacilli bacterium
TTTTTCTAATTCTTCTTTATAATTAGAACATTCTTTTAACGAGTAATCATTATTATAATATTTATCTTCTTGTTCATTTTCTATCTGGTCTTCAAGAAACTTTCTTATTACATCTGGATACTTTTCAAAAACACTTTTATAAAAAGATTCATTTAAATATGATATAGTATTAAACTTAGTATTATTAATAATTATTTTAATTTCTTCTAAACATAGATTATTTATAATGTATTCTTCTACATCTGGCCTAATAAATATATATTCCATCATGTCAATACATTTTTTATTAGCAATTATTAATTCATCAAGAACTTGATTTCTATAATCGGTTATTTGAAAAAGCTCAATACTATCAAAAACTAATCTTATAAATTCTTTATATAACAAATGATTTTTAGATTCCTTAACATATTTAGATAAAACTTTAATTAAATCATTGTTATATGTTTGCGAATAATATATTGCTTCTGTTAAGTTTTTTATTTCTTCTTCATTTCTCAGATTTATTTCATATGTTGATTCAACATTTACAATACCAACTAATATATATGAGTTTCTAGTTTTTTCATATATTTGTTTAGACAATTCAATTTTTTCTCCAATTTTAATTAAAAATCTTGATACCACATTTAAATTTTTTATATCCTTTTCATGAATTTCTAATATATTAATTATTTTTATTACCTCTTCAACATTGTCTATATTAAAGTGATCTATATAATTATTTAAAAATTTTTCTCTATACTCTTCCCTTTCTCTATACTTAGCACCAGGTATTTCATCAATAAAATTACAAAATAAATAACTATATAAAATATGTGTTTTATCAGATTTTAATTTTTTATAAAAATTACTGTCTTTTATTTTTGCCTTTTTAATAAAATATGTGTTCTTATATAATTCACTTTTATAATAATCATCAATTTTATCATAGTTATTTTCAAAAAAATCATAAACCTCTACTATTTTAAAACTATCTGTTTCTGTATCAACGTTTGATTTTACTATAGAAACTAATTTATTAAAATTATCTATTGTTTGTTCTTTTATAAATATTGAACAACACTTTTTTACAACATTTTTAATCTTTAGTTTATACGCCTCATTTGGTTCTAGCGCTGTCATAACTATATTCACTTGCATTGGACCAGTTTCTTCACAAAAGCTATATTTAAAATTGCAAAATTCTGTTGCTAAAATCATTTTTACCTCAGGATAAGTTTCCTTTTGAGATTTCATAATATACTTATATGCTAAATTATGCAGTTGAAAATTAGCTATTTTTCTATGCGAATTAACTTTATCATTAATTAAACAATCCTTAAGAAATTTTTTAAAGTTATCTTTAACACGTGTTTTCTTTAAAGAATTAACTTTCAAATATAATATATTTATAATTTCTTGATAATCCTTAACCCATAAATACATATATCGCAATAAAAATTCAAATAGTTTATCAAATTTATAATCATATGTATCATAATTTATACCTGACTCATTTTCTTCTGGTAATGATATAAATTTTTTTACAATTTCTAATATAATATTGCTATCCATTATTTTATTAATATTAATTTCATCATTATTTATTAATGGTATAACTTCAATTAATTTATTTATAGTAATTTCAACCTCTTCTAAGTTATTAATAGATTTAATACTTTCTACAAACATAGGATTAACTATTAATTCTAATGTTAACGATCCGTTCTTTAAACTATCAATTCTATGATTTATAAATTCTAATGTTTTCATAACCTCAAGAACTTTAATTCTCGTGTCATTAAAAATATTTTTAATATTATCATACTCGTTCTTATTTTTAGATTCTAATTCTAACACATCTTTATATAATACATCATGCCCAAATTCATTCATAGCATGTGACATTAATGTAGTTAGTTGAAGTTCACATTTCATGTCACTAAATTTATTTATTTTTTCTTTTAACGAAAGCGTTACATTAATTCCATCATATTCTATAATATTATCAGGATATTTTGTATTATCAATTATAAAATTTTTGTTTAATATTTCATAAAACCTTTTTAATTCATGTTCATCATAAAAAATCACTCTAATACCACTTAGATCATTTAAATTTTTTATATTTTTATGTATACCATTAATAATACTCTCTGTTAATTTTTTCTCTAATGATTTATAGTTTTTCACTCTACTACTTACAGTTTGATAAACTATATTGTTTTCTGTGATTATATTATTTATTTTATTTTCAACATATTTTGTAAATTCAATATAATCTAATTGAAGCTCCATATAATTTGTCAACATATTATCTCTAATTTTATCCAATTTATCAACTTCCATATATCCTCCTTTTATAAAAGAAAAAATTCTATAATTTAATATAGAATTGCTATGATATTATTATATCAATTTTTGTCTATAAAGTCAGTAATATCCATTGAATTTAGATGGCTATTTTTATAAAATTCGTTCCCGACTTGTTCCCAAGAATTTTTGTAAAATCTCCAAATGCCTTACAAACCCTTATAAACATTGACATAAAAAAAGCCAGAGGTCTTTCGACCTATCTTTCAGGGGGATTCTAAATCCGTTGATTTTGCAGTTCAAATGGGTTCAAAAAAGTCCATTTTAGGCCAATTTAGTTCAATTTTATGCTGTTTCAGTACACCTAAATTTGAAAAATGTTACCTTTTTGTTACCTCAAATTTTATTTTAATTTTAAAAATTATAATTCTTTTTTTAATGATTTATGTTCTTCTTTTTTGTTAACTTTATTAACAGCTTCCACAAGTAAATTACATAAATTATCTTGCGGTTTAAATCCATAATCTAATTCATACAACCAATCTAAATATTTAATCTTTTCAGCATCATTTGGTCTTCCATATAAAACTTTGCCTGAATGCAACCAATAACCAAATTCAACATTTGTAGTAAATGCTGGCATATCAGGTAAATGTCTAGGTATCCAAAATACAATTATTGTTGCTTCAGTCAATGCTTCCCTTTCCCACATAGCCTGATCAACATAACTTTCTTTAGGCTTCCACGAAGAATATTCAGGCACATATACAATACCATCAAATCCAGATTCCTTTAAAATTGAACAAGCTTCTTTTCTCCATGAAAGTGTATCCTTTCCTCTTGGAGTTGGTCCAGCTAAGAATATTGATTTTTCCCCTTTTATCACTATTTCATCAGAATAATTTATTTTCAAATTTATCACTTCCTTTTAAGCAAAAAATTAACTTTCTAATAATTCATTTATTTTTTCAATCAATTTTGTTATTGCTGCAGATTTTTCAGGAATTAAAACCTCTTCCATATTGGAAGTCAAAACACACTCCATAACAACTTGTTTTACTCTCATTAATATTTTTTCATTAAATAATTTACATTGATTATTAAATGTTTCCTTTATTCTTAACGACCACTTTTTATTATTTCTAAAACTTTGATTGTCCAAATTAACTCCAAATTCTTCTAATATTTTATCTTTATAAATTTTAGGGTTTATACAATCTTCAAGTTCAGAATCGTTCATTCCCTTACAGATACATAAAAACATATTGGACATATCTATTTCTTTACTTTCTGTTACTTTTTCATACGCTTTTCGTCCTTCTTCATCATTGTCAACTAATGCCATGCATATACATAGTTCTTTTTTAAATTTATTTGCATGATATTCTAATTTTGAAGCGCCATCTACACCATATATCATAATCAATCTCTCTGCAAATGCTTTTTTTATTCTTGAATCCTTTTTCGCTAATATATAATTCAAAATATTTTCATCCGTTTTCCCTTCGACCAATAAAATAAATCTCGCATTTATCAAATTATCTGAAGCTTTCACGCCTAAAATATTCCTAATTTCAGAAATAGATTTAGCCGGTTTTGCTTTTCCATTATCAACTATAATGTTATTTTCTAAATTTAAATAATTGGTAAATAAATGATTATGTGTTGAAATTATTACTTGATTATTTTCAGCCAAATCTCTTAATGTACTTGCCAATTCATTAATTGCTCCCGGATGCAAATGCGCCTCTGGTTCATCTATTGCAACTACACTTGATGATCCAGTTGATACTTGTCTATTTTTTAACATCGCTAATACAGCTAAACTTTTAACACCATCGCCTTTATTTTCAATGTTTGTCAGGATACCATCATCAACATAAACATTAATATCACTTAACGATGTCGCAATTCTATAATTATCTTCTATATCAATCTCTACATTTTTTACTTTTGGTAAAAATTCACTTAATTCTGTTTTTATATCTTCCGATATTTTATCTAAACAAATTTTCTGAATATCCCTAATTTTTTCTAAAGATTCAATATAATCCGGATTAGAATTAAGAGTTTCTAATTCTTTAGCAATATTATTTTTTATCAATCTTAATGCATGATCTTCAGTCCTTACTGCTGGAATATAATTATATGATATTTTATTAGATAAAAATTGTAACACTTTTTCCTTTTTGTTTGTTAATGAATCTGTTCCACGCAATGGAAAAGTTACATTTGGAATATTATCTTCTCCTATTTCAATTTTCATCACTATATTATGTACTTTTATTCTGGTATGCAAGTTTTTGTTAAAACTAGATAATTCTTCTTCATTTAAATATAATTCTAATTCAAAGATTGATTTTCTTCCATTTTTTCTTTTTCTTAAATTCATAGGAAAATCTCTGTTCCAATGATACGCACGGTCTGGTCTGATATATTCCCTATGCATTGCAAATCTAAAGCGTCTGAAATCATTAATACATCCCATACAAACTGATAATGCTCTCAAAATATTAGATTTTCCTTCATTATTTTTTCCGAGTAGAACATTATAATCATTTAATACAATTTTATGTGCTTCTACTATGCTTCTATAATTTTTGACTGTAAAAGATACTACTTTCATAAAACCTCCCCAAAGATAATATTTTTTTAATTAAGTTTCAATATAATTATACCACACAATCAACCAAAACCGTTTGGACTGACTCAATTTTATCAAAAAGTCTTATTTTATAAGCATTTATGAAGATTATTTTTTGTAAAATTGGCTTTCAGGTAACACTTAAGTAGCAAAAAGTGTTACCTTTTTGTTACCTGAAACGGTGTTTTTACTGCTTTAATCCTCGCAAACCCTTGTAAATACTGGGATACAAAAAATGTGGAGCATCTCTGCTCCACTTCAGGGGGTTTTGGTTGATAACATTAACTACATTATCGTTAATGATATCTGCATGATATAATATCATGCCTATATTCATTCTATAATAAAAATAATTTTTAGTCAATTGAATTTTTAGAATTTAGTCAATAAATTTGATTGTGTCTACTATTTGGTTGTAGTATGGATAATCTTTGAAATTATTTTGTATGTTGTTTGATATAAATTCTTCTGTATCTATGTTAGCTTGTTTTAATATTTTTATATCACTTTTTATATTAGCTAATTTAAAGGTCATTTCTCCACTTTGTTTTGTTCCAAATAAATTTCCACTACCTCTTAGTTCAAAGTCTTTTTCTGATATGTAGAAACCATCTGTAGAAGATTCTAATACATTTAATCTTTCTTTATCATAGTTACTTATTAACAGACAATATGAAGTTAATTCGTTTCTTCCTACTCTACCTCTAAGTTGGTGTAGTGTTGATAAGCCAAATCTTTCTGCATTGAATATTACAATGCATGTTGCATTTTTTACATCTACTCCTACTTCTATTACTGTAGTTGATATAAGTATTTTTGTTTTACCTTCTTTAAAGTTATTCATTATAGTTTCTTTATCTTTATTTTTTAATTTTCCATGTAATATTTCTGTAGGTATTTTGTTATTAAATGCTGTATTAAGTTTTTCTGCTAGTTTTTCTACATCGTATAGATCTGTTTCTTCGTTCTCTTCAACTAATGGAGAAACTACATATATTTGATGTCCTTTTTTTATTTCTTCTAACATTATATTTAAGCATTCTTTTAAGTCTTTTTCTTTATATAATTTAGTAACTATTTCTTTTCTTCCGTTAGGTTTAGTTTTTATTTCACTTATATCCATATCTCCATATATTGTTAGAGCATATGTTCTTGGTATTGGTGTGGCTGACATATAAAGTACATCAACTGAATCACCTTTGTTTTGTAGATTTTTTCTTTGATTTACTCCAAATCTATGTTGTTCATCTGTTATTACTAAACCTAGGTTTTTGAATACAACGTTTTCACTTAATAAAGCATGTGTTCCTATTATAAAATCAATTTTACCTGATTTTAATTTCTCTACTACTTCATCTTTATCTTTTTTCTTCATGCTTCCAACAATTAAATCTACTTTTACTTTTGTTCCTTCTAAAAGTGACTTTATTGTTTCATAGTGTTGATATGTAAGAACTTCAGTCGGTGCCATAAGCGCTGTTTGATGTTTTGATAAATAATTTATATATGCAGCTACAACAGATACTATTGTTTTACCGCTTCCAACATCACCTTGTAGTAATCTATTCATTCTTCTACTTGAAGTCATATCTTTATATATTTCTTCA
>JAZLAK010000134.1:0-15718 GCA_045613165.1 Bacilli bacterium
GATGAATCTATTAAAAATGCTGTTACAATTATAAGTAATATAAAATAATAACCTATTTCTAAAATGGAATATATTTTACTATTTTTTATTTTATTAGTTAATAATTTCATTATTGGAGTTGATGAAATTATTGCAATTATAATTACAAAGATATAATTTCTTATGTGATATAAAGTTTCAAAACTTATAAAAGGTATATCTTCTAAAAATAACATATTTTTTAAAGACGTTATTACTTCATTTAGTGAATTACCATTAAAGATTGTAAAACTTATTATAATTAATATTAAAGAATAAACATATTTAAACACTTTTGTTTTTTCAATAAATTTTCCGTAAACTTTTTTTTCAAGTAATAATATTATTGCAAAATAAAGTCCCCATATTATAAAATTCCAACTTGCTCCATGCCAAAATCCAGTTAGAAACCAAATTATAAAAATATTTCGAATCCATTTTAATTTATTTACTCTATTTCCTCCTAAAGGTATATACACATAGTCTTTAAAAAAACTTGATAAAGAAATATGCCATCTTCTCCAAAAATCAGTAATAGATTTCGCTATAAAAGGATAATTAAAATTTTCTAAAAAATGAAATCCTAACATTAGTCCAAGTCCTATAGCCATATCACTATAACCAGAAAAATCAAAATAAATTTGTAATGTAAATGATATAGATTTAAACCAACTACCTACAACACTTGAATAAGTCATACTAGTTAAATCATTACATAACTCTCCTAGTACGTTAGCAATTAAGACTTTTTTTGATAATCCTACAATAAATCTTTTTACACCATTTGAAAAATTATGATAATTTATTTCTCTATTTTCTAATTCTTGGTGTATACTTTTATATCTTACAATAGGTCCTGCAATTAATTGAGGGAATAACGAAACATATGTTGTGAAATTTATAAAACTTTTAGAAGCAGGAACTTCTTGTTTATATACATCAATTACATAACTTAAAGTTTGAAAAGTAAAGAAACTTATTCCTATTGGCATTATTATTGTTAAAAGGTTAATATTAGTTTTTAGTAAACTATTTATGTTAATTATGAAAAAATCTGTATATTTAAAATATAGTAATTGAATAACATTATAAAGTATAAGTAAAATTAGAATAAGTTTTGATTTTTTTCTATATTTTTCAATTAATATTGCACCTTTATAATTAATAAAACAAGTTAATAATAAAATAATAATATATTTAGGTTCACCATAAAAATAAAATAATAGACTAAATATTAATAGAATAATATTTTTATATTTATTAGGAGTTATTAAATATGTAACTAATAAAATAGGTAAAAAATAATATATAAATGTTATACTTGAAAAAACCATAATTTTATCTCCTTAACAAAAAGTCTCCATTAAGAAGACTTTATTTTTTTAAATTATTAAATTCATTTTCAATTTTTTCTACTGTTTTTTCGTTAGACATTACAAGTAAAATTAGATTACCTTGACTTTCTACTTCTACTTCTTCAGCTTCAACGCAAATCCATTTTCTTGGATTTACACTATTTTCTATTTTTTCTTTGATTTTTTCTACATTAGAATTATTTTTAACTCGTATTAAAACAACAGAATGTGCTATTGAACCAGTTGCTGATTCACTTGCTAATGCTTCTTCAAATTCTATATCAGTTGTTCCTAAATACATTTCAACATTTTCTTTAGTAATTTCTATATTAGTTAACATCATTGGTTTTTCATCATCTTTTAATGTTGAATATACTTTATCCATTATTTCTTCTAATGAACCTTCTATATTTTTATTTCCACAAGCTGATAAAGTTAGAGCAAAAATAAACATTAACGTAATTAATAAAAGTTTTTTCATATATATTTCCTTTCTATTAATATAATTATAACATTATAATTTTAACAAAGATAGTTAGTTTTACCATATAAAAGGTATTAGTTTATATTTAACTTTTTTCTTATATTCTTTATAGCCTTTTAAATTCTTTTCTAATACTTCTTCTTCATTTTTTATACGTTTAATTATAATAAAAGGATATATTAAAAATATAATAAATGATATCAAAGAATTTAAAATTAAAGGCATTGATAAGAATAAAAATATTGTAGTAGTATACATTGGATGTCTAACTATACCATATAAACCTGTATCTACTAATTTTTGATTTTCTTTAACTTCGATAGTACGTAATAAATAAGAATTTTCTCTTAATACTTCAGCATATAAAATATATGAGATTATAAATATTATAGAAGAGATTATTACTACACTGCTAGGTAATATTATCCATTTGTATCTAAAGTTTAATCCAGCTATTACAAAACCTGCAATAAACATTAACCCACTAAATAAAATTACTTGTTTTTGCTCTGTTTCTTTTTCTTTTGCATTTAGTCTATTTTTTAATAATTCAGGAGATTTTATCATCATAATTATACCTGCAATAAACATTGGTATAAATAATAAAATCATAAATAGCCAACCATTCCAATATTTTAATGAACTAGCTGGCAGAAATATTAATAAACCTACAATTAAAATTCCTATAATAAATTTTGTTATCGCTTGAAAAAATAATGTTTTATTCATAATTATACCCTTTTCTTACTTTCTATTTATTTTATTATATAATAAAAAGAACAAATACTAAATACTTGTTCCATAATTTTTTATATTATAATTTTTCTTAGCTTATAAAGTTTATTATAATTTATTTTTAAAAGAAAAAGTTTATTATCTAGATAATCTATTTTCTATAATTTTGATATTTTTTAATTATTGTTTAGTTGTAATACTTTTTTGGCTTGTAAACCTTTGTTTGTTCTAAGAAGTTCATATTGAACTAATACTCCTTCTGTAAGAGTTTTATACCCTTCCATTTCTATAGCTGAATAATGAATAAATATATCTTCTTGATCATTGTATTCGATAAATCCATACCCTTTCTCATTATTAAACCATTTTACTTTTCCTACCATTTTTAATCCTCTCTTTCTTACGTACTACTCTTCGTACAATAAGATATTATCATAATTAAAAAATTATGTTTGTTTTTTGTTATAATTTGTTCTTTTTTTGTGTTTTTTTGTAATTTCTTTTATTTGGTAATTTTATAATTAAATGTTGAATAAAGAAATTATCCATTATTTCTGGTATACATTCAAATCTATTACTATTTTTAATTATTTTTGATAATAAAGATAATCCTACTCCATGTTCTTCTCCTTTAGTAGTATAACCAATTTCATTTATTCTATTAATTTCGACATTTCCCGAAAAACTATTTACAAAGTCAAAGTTTACTGTATTGTTTTCTAGCCGAATATTTAAACTTACTAGTTTTTCATCAGTTTCTTTTATTGATTCTATCATATTATCTAATATAACACCTAATATAGTTGATAAATCGTTGTATTCTCTTTCTCCAAATGAGAATGCATCTACATGTTCTAATTCACTACTAACAAATATTTCAATTTCAGCTCCTAACTCTTTTAATTGAGTTAATTTATAATTAATGAAGTTTCTAACCCCTGGTAATGGAATATATTTTAATTCAGATAACCAATAATTAGTTATATTTTGATTATCCTTCATTTCTTGCAATATTGAATTAACATAATTTCTAACATTTTTTTTAGGCCCATCCAAAAGTCCATTTATCATTAAAAGCTTATTTTTATTTTCATGTACTTGTAATTTATACTTTGTTAATAACTCAGCGTTTGCCTTCGAATACTCAAACATTTCTTGGTAATGTTTGTTAAGAATTTCCATCTTCATTTCACTTGAAATATTAAATATAACGATTCCTGTAATGGTAAACATTACTAACATATCAGTTACTGTTTGTAAAGGACAACAACTATGTGGAGGTTGATATAAATATATCAATATAAAATGAATATATATTGTGAGAAGTATTAATAATTTTTTTCGTTTTAATCCAGAAACGAATTTAATTAATCTTATTAGTTGTCTTTTTAAAATAAGTATGCATATCGTAGAAATAATTAAAGCCAATGTATCAACATATAAAACACTCCAATCTAAAGTTTTATATGTATTAATTAACAACATTGAATTATCATTTATTATTGTCAAAATTAATATTTTTGAACCTATTCTAAATGTATGTATAATTATAGATATAAATAATGATATATATATACTCTCCCTAAAGATTATTTTAATAAAGAAAAATGCACATAAACCAGAAAAAAATATAGTGTAGTTTGATTCTAATAAACATAAAACACAATAATACATCAATAGAAATGGAATTAAAGCCATTAATACACTTTTTATACCTGTTGACTTTTTTTCTAATATTGAATGACTTACAAAATAACAATATCCCGCAAATAATAGACTATTTAAAAGACTTATAATAATAATATCAAACATATTATTTCACCCTAAGTCTTTCTTTTAAAGCTTTTTTATTGGCTCTTGAAATTAAATCAATTTTTTTATTTACAAACATTATTACATTATTTTCGAAATCAATATGCTTAACGTTTTTTAGGTTAACAATGCAGCTTCTATGCGTTTTAAAAAAGTCAACGGCATCTGATAATTCTTCTTCTAACTCTTTTATTGTTTTTCTTAAATTGTATATATGACTTTTAGTAACTATATTTGAAGTATTATCATTTAAACTTTTTTCAATATATAAAATTTCTTGATAAGGTATATTATATAATTCTCCTTTATTTGTATAACGCAATGATTTATTGGCCATATTTATTTCTAAAGCAGTTTCTAAAGAATCAAAAAGTTGTTTTTCTAATTCCCCACTTTTAGATATGAAATTAAGCATTAATATTTTACCAGTGTATCCTACTGTTTTAAATTCATCATGAGAAGTCACAATTATTATAGGCGATGTCCAATCTCCCATCTTTCTAATACTTCTTGCTAATTCTAATCCATTTTTTCCTGGAACTTCTATATCTAATATGTATGTTTTACTACCATCTATTTGTTCTAATCTATCTTCTGTTTCTTTTGTATATTCATTTATTTCTATAATTTCATAATTAAGATTAGTGGCTAATAGTAGTTTGTGAATAACTTTCTTGTATCTATTAGCGTAATCTTTTTCATCTTCATATACTATAAACTTCATTTTACTTCACTCTTTCTACCTCTTTGAATTTAGCTCTTTTATTTTAACATATTGTAATGTATTATAATATTTTTTTCGATAAAATGTTATTTTTTTTACTTTTTTGGTAACACTCTGTTTTTTTGACTTAAAAAAAGCTCTTATTTTATGAGCTTTTTATTATTTACCACAGCATTGTTTATATTTTTTCTCGAACCACAAGGAACACATGAGAGTGCCTTTTTTAGCCCCTTATTTTCTTAAAACACTTTATTTATGGGCTTTTTTGTATTTTTAGTTTTCTTATTTCACCCCTTAAATCCTCTGTTTAACGATCTAAAATGTCATTTTTTCACATCTTTTATCTTTTATTACTTACAAAAATATTATGATGAAGTATCTAAATTCAAAAACTTTGATAAAAAGTTCTTTGTCTTTGGTAATGATTACGGCATTAGATCTTTAACTTATAAACAAGCTCAACGTAGAAAAGGAGAAATTGCTGAAAAAGCAGAAATTAAAAAATTTAGACTACCTGATTTTAGACATTCCTGTGCTTCTTTACTTGTTAACAATCAAGCACCGATAACAGTTGTGACATAGTAATACAACTGAATACTTAAAACTTATTCATATCTATTTAAAGGCAATTTAAATGAGACTATGGATATAATAAATAATAATGAGCAGAAATGCTCATTTTTTGTGTCTGTTGGTTCTAAAAGTGGAGCTAATGTATATTTATCTGTTTTATAAATTGTAATTTGTTATCTTTTTAATCTCTCATCTTTTATAAATTTACATCTTCTAGGATTTCCTTCTGATCTATATATTGTTAAACTATCTAAATCAAATATAGAACTCCTTACTGTTTCAAAATTTAAAGATTTATCATATTGGCACATAAATCCTTTATTGCCTTTAAGTACTTCCTTTATGAATTCTATAATCTCTTCACTTGAAAAATTTTTAAAAGCACTAATTACATTATTATATCTTTCATTTGTATTATATTCGTCCTTTTCATCCCATTTATATTTTTTCATACTTTCAGATTTAAAATTATTAACGGTACATATAACACTTAAATCATCATTTATTTTAATTGGCTTTCTAATATTTTTTTCTTTTGGTGAACATTCAACTACAATCATATCCCCACTATTATCAGCAAGTAGAATATTACAATTTGATGAAACAGGTAAGTCTAAAAGCAAATCTTTTGCTTCATTAACATTGTTTGCTTTTTCTAATAATTATCTAACTATAAATACTGAATTAAATCCTGGCTTAATATCTTGAAGTTTTGTTCCAACAAAAGTCATTGCAACAGCCAAGCCTTTTTCGTTCATCCCTTCTTCACCATTAACAAATGACGATGTTGTAATATTAAATTTATTTCTATTAATTATTTTATAAATTTCACTTTTAGATCCTTCTTTTAAATATGGTGGTAAATCATTGTTTCTAGCATAATACATATGATTCTTATAATTTATTGCAAAGGCAGTACAACCTCTAATTTCAACTGGAAAATTATCCTCTAAATTATACATGCAACATCCCATAGCTAAAAGCCATGAAATAAATTTGTAATAATCAATTTCTAACGAATCCGTAATTCCTTTAACTTCTTCACATACTTCTTTAAAGTATTGATATAAAATTTTTTCACTTTCTACTCCATGATTCATTTGAAATTTATCCATATTAAGTGGAAATTTTATATTACACTTTTTAAATATTTTTCCTCTTTTAACACCAATGTCATAATGATTACCTTTAAATCTTAAATGATACAATTTATATTTCCTCCTTTGTATTTTTGGTTTAGAACTTACTACATTTAAATGATATGATAATAAAAATTTTAAGTCAATAGAATAAAAATTTTTATTAAACTTTTTTATAAATAAAAAAAGACTATCAATTTTCTTGATAATCTAATAGTTAAATTGTAATTTATTGATATGATGTTAAAATTATGTTTTCTAATGAATCTAAATATAACAATTTTCTATATACCTACTTTCAACAACTCAGTTATTGTTTACTTTAACAACATTTATAACATAAGAATATAAATTATTTATTTTTTTTTAACATATTTTTAACTGAAAAATATGTAATCATAAAATATCCACCATATATCATTATGATTATTATTGCGGTTACTATAATAGATAATGTCATACTAGAAAGTTCTGATTTCATAATGAATAAATCCAATATTTTAATACAAACCATTATACCAACAATTGAATGAATAATAGCTATTAGTAATGGAAACATAAAGAATATTCCCGTTTGTTTAAATAAGGCTCTATTAATCATTTTCTCATCTGCTCCAAGATTTCTAATCATATTGAATCTTTCTTTATTATCATTACACTCTGATAGTTCTTTTAAAGCAAGAATAGCAGCACCTGAAATTAAGAAAACTATACCTAAATATATTCCTATAAATGAAGACATAGCTGATAAGCCTATACCTGATTCTTTAATATTGAGTTTAGTCTCACCATCAACATATACAAATACTGGTAGAAGTTCTCTACTAATATATAGATTTTCTTCGAACTTGGCTATTTTATCTTGGTTTTTAATTTTATAATTACCAACTAAATAATTAATATATTGAGTTTTTTCATCAACAATTTCATCTGCTACAACGAATATACCATAATTTGCTTCCATACTACTTATTTCAACAAATCCATCAATACATTTATCATATTTTGGTTTTAATTTATTACCAAATATTTCAATAGTAGCATTATCTTTAAGAACAATATTTCTTAAATCTACAGATTGATTATAATTAGAAACTATTATATATTCATCTTTCTTTAAAGATAATTCTTCATTACCAAAGTAATGTTTAACTTTATTATATTCACTTACTTTCATAATATATTCTTTGGTATCATATCCAAGAAAAGGAAATTTTTCTTTAATACTTTCAGCACTTTGTCCTAACGATTTTTCGAAAGTAAAGTTATTATCTGTATAAATATTAAACACATCATAATTTTCTAACATAGATTCTATTTCAATATTATTTTCTTTATATATATCAATAATACTTTTTTTCTGATACATAATTTCTTCAATTGTTAGATTATTATAATCAACATTCATTTTTTTATAAAGTTGAATATCAGCAGTAGCATACTTTTCTATACCTTTGTTTAAAGACTCTTTTATTGAATAGGCACTTGATAACATACAAATAGTAAAGAATAACAATAAACATATTATTGTTGAGGAAAATACCATTGTGTTAATTTTGCTACTAAATTGTCTTAAAATAAAACTATTAAGACCTTTATAATAAGTTTTCTTCATAGTCATAAAAACATTTAACAATAATCCAGATAATGACCAGAATATAAAGAATGTTGCCACACTACCTAGTATTATTGGTATTATAATTTCCTTAAAGTCTGCAAAATTATATTTTGATAAAACTAAATAATATGTATATCCTAGTACAAAACTAAATAATATAAAAATAAAAGTACATAATCTTTTGTTCTTAAATTTTATAGCCTCATTTTTCTTTTTAGCATTCATTAAATCAATAAGTTTGCATTTATTTATACTAATAGTATTAAATATCATTACAATTAAATACATAATGCAAAAATAAATAATTGTTTTAATACATGCACTTTGACTAAATGTAAATATAAATTTTTTCATATTAACTTCAAACATATTAGCAACTACTATACTCATTAATTGAGAAACTAATATTCCAAATATTATTCCAACTACCAATGATATAGTACCTATTAACAATGTTTCTATAAAAAGTATTAATGAAACTTTTTTTTTGCTCATTCCAAGTGTTAAATAAATACCGAATTCTTTATTTCTTCTTTTAATTAAAAATCTAGAAGCATATATAATTAAAAATCCTAAAATAAAAGATACAAATACACTTACCGCAGATAATATTACATTCATTAATTTTATTATGTTAAGAGTTCTATTTGATACATTTAATAATACTGTTTGGCTATCAATAGAGTTAAACACATAAAATATTGCTACTCCTAGGACTATAGTAAAGAAATATATTGCGTAATCTTCGAAACTCTTCTTAATGTTAGATAACGATATCTTAAAGAGCATCATTTAAATCTCCTCCCAATTGTGTAATAACATCAATTATATTATTAAAGAATTCTTTTCTTGAATTTTTGCCTTTTTTTATTTCATTGAATATTTTGCCATCTTTGATAAATATTACACGAGTAGCATAACTTGCAGTAAAAGCATCATGAGTAACCATTAAAATTGTCGTATCTAATTCATTATTCAAATAATTAAATTTTTCAAGTAACATTTTTGATGATTTTGAATCTAATGCACCAGTAGGTTCGTCAGCAAGAACAAGCTTTGGATTCATAACAATTGCCCTAGCACTTGATACTCTTTGTTTTTGCCCTCCACTCATTTGATATGGATATTTATTTAATACATCCGTAATATCTAACTCTTTAACGACTTTCTTTATACGTTCATCAATTTCTTCCACTTTCACATTTTGAATTGATAAAGCAAGAGCGATATTTTCATATGCAGTTAAAGTGTCTAATAAATTAAAATCTTGAAATATAAAACCTAATTTTTCTCTTCTAAATTTATTTAGTTTGTTTCCTTTTAGTTTTGTTACATCAATATCCTCCAAATATATTTTCCCATTAGTAACTTTATCTATAGTTGATATACAATTTAATAAAGTCGTTTTACCTGATCCTGATGCACCCATTATTGCAACAAATTCACCTTTATCTACATCAAAAGAAATATCATCTATTGCTTTAGTTATATTATTTTTGCTGCCATAACATTTTTTTATTTTTTCTATTTTTAATATTCTACTCATTACTATTCTCCTTATATATTTTTTAAAATATACTTTCTATTCTTAAGTAACAAATGGCTATTTGTCTGTTAGTTCTATTATACTACAAAAATGACTATTTTTATTATTCTACTTAAATCTTCCCTTATTTTACCTATTTTCAATAAGTGGTTCTAAAATGGTTCTAAAGTCATTTTTAATATATTTTATAGCAAAAGAAAAACTCGCGTTTTCCCTTATATCACTTGGGTTTGCGAGCTTATTTTCCACAACACTGTTTATACTTCTTGCCACTACCACATGAACAAGGATCATTTCTACCTATTTTAGAATCATTCTTTTTAGGTTTAGCTTTTAAATGTTCTTTTCCATCGTTTGTCATAATTGGCTTTTGGTGTTTTTGTTCAACATTTTGAGTAATTTGCATGTGAAGCATAAAATTAGCTATTTGTTCGTCTATAGAATCTTGCATTGCATCAAAAATTTGATATCCTTCCATAGCATATGCTTGTAATGGATTTGTTTGTGCATAACCACGTAATCCTATACCTTCTCTTAAATGTTCCATTGAACTAATATGTTTTACCCAAGCTTGATCTATTACTCTTAAAGAAATATGTCTTTCAAAATCATTTATAACTTCGATAGGAACATCTTTAACTTTATTATCTAATTCCTCAATAATTATATCACTTATTTTATTAGCTACTTCTTCTTCAGTTTTTGATTTAACATCTTCAACTGTAATATTTTTATTTCTTAACATTTTAGAATTAACATGATTAATGATATCTTCATAATCTTTATCAGTTAAATATCCTTCAGGCGCTATATGATCATCAACTAATCCATCTATGAAGTCTCTTATTGTATCTATTGAAATTTCATGAATATTTTCTGAGTCAATTAATTCATTTCTTCTTTCATAAATTATCTTTCTTTGTTCACTTACTATATTATCGTAGTCAAGTAAGTTTTTACGCATATCGTAGTTATTTCCTTCTACTTTCTTTTGCGCACCTTCTATTTGTTTTGATAAGAATTTATTTGTTATATCTTGATCTTCTGGATAGCCAGTTCTTTGTATTAAATCTTTTACTTTATCAGCACCAAATCTTCTCATTAATTCATCTTCAAATGATATGAAGAATTGTGAATATCCTGGGTCCCCTTGACGTCCTGCACGTCCTCTTAATTGGTTATCAATACGACGTGATTCATGTCTTTCAGTACCAATTACACAAAGACCGCCCAATTCTTTAACGCCTTCAGCAAGTTTAATGTCAGTTCCACGTCCAGCCATGTTTGTTGCAATTGTTATTGCCCCTATTTCTCCTGCTTTAGCGATTATTTCTGCTTCTCTAGCATGATTCTTAGCATTTAATACTTCATGAGGTAATTTTTCTTTTTGTAACATTTTACTAAGTCTTTCATTTGATTCTACTGAAATTGTACCAACTAGTATTGGTTGTCCTGTTTCATGTACTTCTTTAATAAATTCTACGATAGATTTATATTTACCTCTTTCTGTTGAATAAATTTTATCTACCATATCTTCTCTTATACAAGGTTTATTAGTTGGTATTTCAATAACATACATGTTATAAATATCTCTAAATTCTTCTTCTTCTGTTTTTGCAGTACCTGTCATCCCAGAAATCTTTTTATACATTCTAAATAGATTTTGGAAAGTTATTGTTGCTAAAGTTTGAGTTTCTTCATTTATTTTAACTCCTTCTTTAGCTTCTATAGCTTGATGCAAGCCATCACTAAATTGTCTTCCTTGCATTAAACGTCCTGTAAATTGGTCTACTATTAAAATTTCTCCTTCAGCTGAAACTACATAGTCAACATCATTTTTCATTCCATAATTTGCTTTTAATGCTTGATTGATATGATGTACTAATGCTGAATTTTCAATATCGTAAAGGTTTTTTAATCTAAAGTGTTTTTCTATTTTAGTTGAACCTTCTTCAGTTAGAAGTACTGATTTAGTTTTTTCATCTAATGTATAATCAGTTTCATATTTTAAAGTTTTTACTGCTCTATCAGCATCTTTATAAAGATTTGCTGAATTAAATTTACCTCCTGAAATAATTAATGGAGTACGAGCTTCATCTATTAATATAGAATCAATTTCGTCCATAATAACAAAATTTAATGGTCTTAAGCATCTATCTTCTTTTCTTACTACCATATTATCTCTTAAATAATCGAAACCAATTTCATTATTTGTTGTATATGTAACATCACAATTATAAACTTCTCTTTTTTCTTGTGGACTAAGTTCTCTTAAGTTAACACCTACTGTAATTCCTAAGAAGTTAAAAACTGGACTCATCCATTCAGCATTACGGGCTGTTAAGTATTCATTTACTGTAACAACATGTACACCTGCACCTGATAATGCATTTAAATATGCCGGTAAAATTGTTGTTAAAGTTTTACCTTCACCAGTTTTCATTTCAGCAATATTACCATAATGGATAGCTAAACCACCTAGTAATTGAACATAATATGGTTTTTCACCAATTTTTCTACTTGCTGCTTCTCTTATTGTTGCAAAAGCAGGAACAATTATATCTTCTAATGTTTTTCCATTCGCTAATTCGTTCTTTAATTTTTCAGTCATTCCAGATAATTCTTCATCTGTCATTTTTGTATATTCTTCATCTAACGCTTCTATTTCGTCAGCAATTTTCTTAAATCTTTTTAATTCTTTATATTCTGTATCTACTAATCTTTTTAATATTCCCATATTGAATCCTCCTGTAACATTTATTATAACACATAAAAAAAGAGTTTACACTCTTATTTTGAATTAATAATACCGAATTTACCATCTTTTCTCTTGTAAAGAACTGATGTACATTCTTCATCTAAATTTTTAAATACGAAGAAGTCATGATTTAATAATTCCATTTGAAGAATCGCTTCTTCTTCATCCATTGGTTTTATATCAATTGTTTTTCTTTTAACTATTAATTCATCTTCTTCTTTATCATTTTCAAATTCTTCAATAAAATCAAAGTTAAAGTCCATAAAACTTTCTTTTTTATATCTATCATTTAATTTAGTTTTATTTTTTCTTATTTGTCTTTCTAATTTATCTATAACTAAATCTATAGCAGCATACAAATCTTCATTTCTTTCTTCAGCACGAAGAGTATATTTATTTGTAGGTATTGTGACTTCTATTATCTCTCTATTATTCGCTACTTTAATTACTATTTTAGCTTCAATATCATCATTATCAAAGTATTTATCTAACTTATTAACTTTCTCTTCTATATAAGCTTTAATAGAATCAGTAACAACTAGTTTATCCCCTCTTATGTTTAATCTCATATAATCACCTTCCTATGATCATTATATCAAAATACGAAAAAAACTACAATACTGTAGTTAATTCTACTTCAGCAACATCTATTGCTTGTAATCCCTTTCCTGTTTCAATTAATTTGAAGTCTACTAAATCTCCTTCTTTAAGAGTTTTGTATCCTTCTTTTCTTATTGCAGAATAATGAACAAATATATCTTCTAAATCATTATACTCAATAAATCCATATCCCTTTTCATTATTAAACCACTTAACTTTACCGCGCATTTTTAAATCATCCCTTCTCTTCTCATAATTTTCTAATTGTACTACAATTACTACAAATTACTTATTCACAGCATGATACTAAATTAATTTTGTCGACAATTACTATCTTTCTCTTACAGTGACTTTTAAAGTATATCACATAATAAAAAAAATATGTTATTCCGTACTATAAGCACGTATTTTGTGTTTAAATTTATTTAATTATTTTGATATTGTATTTACTTATTTTTTTAAATCAACTATTTTTATTTTTTAAACAATTTTATTTTTTTTATCATGTTTTGTTTTATTATTTTGATTATAAGGAACAAAGAATTATGAAAGATAGAGTAGTAGATTATTTTTTAGAAAAAATACAAAAGAATAATACAGAATTAGATATTATTAAAATTGAAGAATTAAGATATGGACTTATTGGCTTATATACTTTAATTACTAAAACCACTGTAATAATATTGTTATCTATTATTCTAAATTTTTCTAAAGAATTTATAATTTTCTTATTTTTTTATAGTATATTGAGAGGATATGGATATGGTACTCATGCAAAATCTAATATAATGTGTTGGATATTTAGTACTGTATTATTACTTGGAATTCCTTATATATTTACTTTATTAAAACTTAGTGATTTTATTAAAAGTATCATTTGGAGTATATGTTTTCTAAATTTTGTCATTTTTTGTCCTGCTGATACTGAAAAAAGACCTATGATTAATAAAGTAAGAAAATTGAAATTTAAGTTAGTAGTGTTATTAACAAGTATTATTTATTTAATATTAATTTTTAAAGTTGCGTCTATATCTAGTTTACTACTTGCAGCTATGGTTTTAGAGACTCTATTAACAAACCCATTAGGTTATATTTTAATGGGACAGAAAGCTAGGTTTCATTTAAATGATATAAATATATTTAAATTGAAATAGGATTGGAGGTAAGAAAATATGTTATTGAATTTATTAGCAAAACTTGGATTAGCTACTGCTGCTTCACCTTATACTGTTATTTTAGTATTTGATGAACCTGAATGTCCAAAATCTTTAATTAAATAATAAAACAAAACGCATTTAAATGATGCGTTTTTTTCTTTCTTTAACTTCATACTCAATACTAGCAATAAATAAATTATTAACTATATGCATTTTTGTATTAATATTTTTATTTTTTATGTTTTTGATATAATTTAATCCTAATCCTGAATTTCTATTCTTAGTACTATAATCTTTATTACCTATTTCATTTAAGTTAACATTATTCGAGAATTTGTTTATTACTTTTATAATCATTGTATTATTATAGTCTCTTATATCTAAGACAATCAACTTTTCTCCATTTTCAACACTTGCTTCAATAGCATTATCTAAATATATTCCTAAAATATCACATATATCCAAAAAATCTTTTTCTTCTATATTTTTTTTACTATTATAATTTACATTCAATTTAACTCTTTGCTTTTCAGCTTCTAATTTCTTTATAAAAATTATACCTTGAAGTCCCTCAGGAATATCAGTTATATTATTAAGCCAATCATAATTACTATTATATTTCATTAAAATATTATTTAATAATACTTGTTTTTCTTTAGGGAATATTCCTTTTATACTAAATAAATCATTTTTCAAATTATGTTTTAATTCTCTAAATTGTTCCATCGCTGTTGAAGAAGCTTTATATGAATTATTCAACTCTTTATTTTTTGCTTCTAATTTTTCTATAATTGTTTTACTTTTTACTATTTGAAATAATGTAAAACCTATATAAAATAATACAATAGCTATAGAAATTATATTATATATATTTGTAAAATTCTCACTTCTAAAAAATAAGGAAACATTTATAATAAATATTATTAATAATAAAGTAGTTTCTAATAAGAAGAATTCATTTGCAAAGTTTTTAAGCTTTATAATAAATTTTTTTATTTTATTTTTTGTAACTAAAAAATATGAAAAATTATAAACTAATACAGACATAATGATTTTTGCATATATAGTGACTACGCTTGTGTTTAAACTTGAGTTAATTAAAAGTATTAATGAGAAAGCCAGTTCTATAACACCAACAAAACCTAATATTATTATTGCATTAATTAAAGTATCTTTAATTTTATCTTTAAAATAATAAA
>JAZLAK010000135.1:0-4148 GCA_045613165.1 Bacilli bacterium
CCTCGTAATTTAATATTTAAAGTCGATTTCCTAGTTCGACTAATATATTTATAAAAAAGTTAGCCAGGAAACTAGGAATTTCCTGGCAAGCAATACGAGGTTTGCCTGTCCTTTTAAATATTTATTATAAAAATCACACGATAATTTCTTCCCAATTACTATAATTTACTGCTAAATTTCCATCGATATTTCCAAATGCTTTAATTAATTCAGCTTTATAAGAATCTGTCCCTGTAGTAGATATTCTAATAGATTTTAATTCTGGATCAATTATATCAAGAACCATCTTAAATTTATTATTACTTTTTTCTGTAAAATTAGCAAAATCAGCTTCTTCATTGAGATTAAAAATACGTTCACCAGAAATATCAGATAATAACATTTTTAATTTTTCAATACGTTTTTGCACTGTTTTTTCAGTTCCAGTCGTTGGAAAATAAATTACAGTTTTACCATTTAATCTAGTTGTTTCATTAATATCATCTACTCTAATACTAGACATAGAATTAAAATCAATATATTTTTTAATTTCTTTAAAATAAGAATTACCAACAGTATCTGCATAAGCATATACTATCATAATATCATGTGATGACAAGTCTTTAAACATTTTTAACCAAGTAAGTGTTTTCCCAAAACGTGGCGGTAACTCAGTAATAATATGTTTCATACCTGCATTTAACATTTTATAAATGTTAAGCAAAACTAAAGCTTGATGTTTGAATAAAGATAATACTTTTTTAACTGGTTCTGATCCCAAAGATATAATATATTTTTCAACAATATCATCAAAATTATCATTAAATACAGTTTGCAATAAAAATAAAACCCCACGTTTATATTCAGGAGAATACATTTGTGTGTCACAAATATTATCAATAAGTATTTGATAATCTTTATTCTTTAACCATTCATTAATAATTGCGCTTAATTCCATATATTCTTGTCCATAACCTGGTGTATTAGGCATAGAAGTAGGTATATACTTTTTGTTAGGCAAAAAATTCCAAATGGTAGTTTCATATACCGTAGTAATATTTTGATGTCCAAAAATATCACTATCAAAATGACTGCTTTTTTCTGTAGAAATTTTCTCTGGATCTATATACATAGTGTAAATTTTACACATATTACCACTATGTGATGCTTCTTGTGATAATCTTTCATCAATCGTTTGTCCAATAGCTTCACCGCATTTTAAATTACAATATGTAAAATTACGTTTTTCCTGATCAAATTTAATTATGAAATCAGCAAATTCATTTGGGCATGTAATATAAAAGTTATTTTCCATATTATATAATATAGAAAAAAGATTGACTTATGTCAATCTTTATTTAAAACATATTTTATTTCAGTTATCTATTTTGATATAATTTTTTCTTTATTACTATCCAATTTAAGTCCCATTACATCAAGAACTGCAGCATCAACATCATTATTCCACAAAGGATGCTGATCTATATTTTCCCAGTCAATTTGTGGAATTGCAAAATAATATTCTCTTGAAGCATGCACTACATGTACGCCTAAAATTAATTTCGAACATAAACTTTGCCATTTTTTACCGTTATACCAAAATTTCGATAAATTTTTAACTTCTCTTTGATTATGTAAACGAATTAATCCTACTTCTGCGTTTATTTTAGTATAATTATTTAAAACATTCCATTGAAATCCTAAACCGTTTTTTCCAAATCCACTACCGCTAGATTCTGAAAAACTTCTACTAGTTTCAATAAAATCAGTAATTGGATTAAAGTATGATAAAGGTTTATATGCGATTGTTAACATAGCAATACCGCGATTATGTGCAATATTCCATTCATAAAACTTTCTATAATCTTGATTGCAGCTTTCTAATACTAATTCTTGCCAATTATACTTATTCTGTTTTTCCTTCGTAACTACTGAAATATTTAAATTTTCTGTAATTACTGCGTTACCAAAAATTTTAGGATCTGCCAATTCAAATTGTTCAATATATTCAAAAAGATTTTTATTTTTATATTCACTAAGTGGTTGAATAACAACTGCTTTACCATCATCTGTTAAATGTTCTTTTACTGCACTAACAATTTCATTACCTAATGAAAAAGGCGGATTCATCACTACATATCTAATTTTTTCACCCATAATTTCTTCTATTTGCTTAAATATAGCATTTATTGCTTCTATATTATTTATATACTTGAATGCCTTACAACCATAAATAGTATCAGAAAAGCAAAACTCATCTATTACAATAACACGCTTACAAATACTTTTAACATATTTTATAAATTTTGTATTTCCCATACAAAATAAACAAATAATTTCATTAGCTAAATCTTCTACATTACCTAATTTAGATAAAAGGCATTTAACATAATAATCAAAAACAACATTTGTATTTTTATTTGCAGTCTTATTTTCTGACATAATAAAATATAATAATTTTTTGAATGTTTAACTTATAAAAAATAAAAAGTTCTAGATATTTAATCAGAACTTTTATAATATAGAAATTTTTATATATATTGTCAATTGTTAAATTAATATAATATTATTTCAGTTATCAATATAAATCAACTTCAATCAATAGCTTATTAATATGTGGAATAAAAAAAGTATTCCATAATGAAGCTAAACCAGGCATTACTTTTTCTGTATTTTTACTACCTAAAATATAGCATGTATCAGCAATAAAAGTTTCAAAATCTCGTTCTTCTTTAACATGGCTTAATGTATATAATGTTAATGTAGTAATAACTTCATTTGATAAAAGTTGCGCTTCAGATTCCGTATTTTTGTTTTCACGAGTATTTGTTGATTTAGATTTACCAGCATTAATAGTAGTTGTATTAGTAGTACCAAGTAATGTATTTTTTAAATCTATATCTTTTACATCAATATCTTTTAATATTTCATCAACTGTCTCTAATATATCATTAATATAATTGGTCAAATAATTTTTTACTATAGCATGTCTGACAATGCCATGGTTAATACGATTAAATAATTCTGTTTCCGTCCATTTATCACATTGTACTTCTTTTTGATAATTTTGACACTGCTCATATATATTAATACTATCCAGCATCATAGTCATTCCTGTATTATGATATTTAAGATAATCATTATATAATAACATATATAATGGACATTTAACTTTCAAATCATTAAAATTAAACCAATACATATGTGCAATTTTATTCAAATTTTCAAAATCAATCGTAGACAATCTATCCATTTTTTGCGTAGCTGGTGCATATTCAGGTTCATTTACCATCATAATACCATTTACAATCTTAGGAACAGAAAATGATCTTGATACCATATTTGCAGCAACAAATACAATATGTTTATCCGGATTCGTATAGATATGAAAATTCGCAAATAATTCCGCAGTCTTAGTTGTAGTAAAATCACCAGTAATTGGAATAAACTTAATATTTTTATTATATGCCCATTCGTTTGCAATTTTCGCAAAATCATTATTTTGCTCATTTGTTAATGAATCAAATATAATTGTAGCTTCACCTGGATTATGACTTACATAAAAATTTGGGCAATTTTGTTTTAAATTTGTTTTTATTTTAGTATCAAAATTATCTGTAATAGTTTCATCAAACATATAATTTAAAAATTCAATAGGAGAATTCATCATTATATTTTGACAACATATTGAATAAATATCGTCATTAGGATCAATTTCTTCTTTACTAATATGTTTTAAAAAATCATTAGTAAATGAAGAACGAACATGATGTATTTTCTTTACTCGCATTACAGCTAGTGCAGTTTTAGATAATGCTTCTATTTCTGTCAAATCAATCATACAATCCTCTTTTATATTCATAATATAAAAAAATGGTTGATGTTTGTCAACCATTATATAATAATATATTTCTTTCAGTTCACCCATGAATTAATAAAAAATATTTTTATATTCCTCGTCGGTCAACCCAAAGTATTTCTTTAGATAGCTGTCAGTGCAGTCTTCTTTGAAATCTATAACAGGAACGAATTGCCATGGAATTCTCTGATTAGTTCTAATTTTACTACTATAATATCTCAACAATTTCGACGTAAGATAATTAAAACAGCTTTTTCTTTCATTTTCAGAATCAAAGAATATGAGTTTATTCCCACACGTTTCTCGATAC
>JAZLAK010000136.1:0-9712 GCA_045613165.1 Bacilli bacterium
ACAGGAAGTGCATTTATTGGTACTGGTGACTATGGATATGATGATAGTGATTATGCTGACTATGAAAATAGTAAAAATAGAACAAGTTCAATGAAATATAAATTCAATATCTTCTTAAATGGTGGAAGTTTTGATAGTTATGATTCAAATGGTGATACTGAAACAAAAACATATACAGCATGGAGTGCAACAAATTTAGGTAAATTAAAGAGTGAAGAAGTATGTATAGGAGATACTGATAGTGCTTATACAAGTGCTGGAGTATTAATGACTGAAGCTGAAAAACAAGCAGCAATAAGTAACTATGAAATGCTTTTTTATAAAAATTATATAAGAATGTATACTGATAAAGTGGCATCACTTATGTGTGACACAAGTGGAAATAAAACAACAAGTGCAAAAATATATCCATTAACAGTGGATGAAGTAGTATTCGCAGGAGGAAAACCTGGTGCTGCAAATTATACTTACTACTTAAGAGAAAATGCAACAAGTAATTATTGGTGGACTCTCTCTCCGGCCGGCTTCGATGGCCTCGATTACGCGTTCGGCGTTAGCAACGATGGCTGCATGTACGACAGCGATGTGAGCGATGCCTACTACAGTCTGCGCCCCGCAGTTTCTCTAGCATCTGGTGCTAAAATAGCAACCGGAGATGGAACAAAAGATAGTCCGTACACAATTCAATAATTTATTCAGCGAAAGCTGAATAAATTTTTTCTTATATATGATTATCTCTGTAAATGAAATGTAAATATTTTCTTGAAATTATATAACAAAAAATAAATTTATAGTATATTATTAACATAGGAGGGTGGCTAAATGATATATCCATCAATAGATAAATTATTAAATATTGTTGATTCTAAGTACAAACTAGTTCATATCATCAGCGCTAGAAGTAAACAAATGCATGAATTTGATCATTATCAAATGAAGGAATGTGACTATGTTAATAAAAGAGAACTAGGTAGAGCTTTAGAAGAAATTGAAAAAGGATTAATAAAAGTTAAGAATAATTAGTTTATTATTCTTTTTTTATGGTATAATTTGGTATAGGTGAAAGTATGACAAATATATATAATTACAAATTATCTGATTTAGAAAATTATTTTGAATCAATTGGAGAAAAAAAGTTTAAAGCACGCCAAATTTATGATTGGTTATATGTAAAAAAAATTAATGACTTTAAACTTATGACTAATATAAAAAAAGATTTACAAGATAAGTTATCCAATGAATTTTCTAATGATTTTATAAAAATTAAAACAGTACAAAAAAGTGATTTAACTAATAAATACTTATTTGAATTAATAGATGGTAATTATATAGAAGCAGTACTTATGAGACATGATTATGGGAATAGTGTATGTGTATCAAGTCAAGTAGGTTGTAATATGGGATGCAAGTTTTGTGAAAGTGGTCGACTAAAAAAAGTTAGAGACCTTGAAGCTTATGAGATAGTACAACAGATAATACTTATTGAAGAAGATATAAATGCTAGAATTGATTCAGTAGTAATAATGGGTATTGGTGAACCATTTGATAATTATGATAATATAATGAACTTTATAAGAATTATAAATAATCCATTTGGAATAAACATAGGTGCTAGACACATAACAGTTTCAACTTGTGGTTTAATACCTAAAATAAAACAATTTATGAATGAAGAACTTCAAGTTAATTTAGCTATAAGTCTACATGCTTCTAATGATGAAAATAGAAACAAAATAATGCCTGTAAACAAAGCGTATAGTATTAACGATTTAATGAGTACTTTAAAAGAATATATAGCAAAAACTAATAGACGAGTGACTATAGAATATGTTATGCTTAATAGTGTAAATGATAGTGAAGATAATGCTTTAGAACTAGCTAATCTTTTAAGAGGAATGAATGTATATGTTAATCTTATTCCTTATAATGAAACAAGTCACATAGAGTTTAAAAAAAGTTCTAAAGATACTATTATGAAATTTTACAATACATTAAAACAAAAAGGTATTAACGTAACAATAAGACGTGAATTTGGCGGTAAAATCGATGCAGCATGCGGACAATTACGAGCTAAAGAGGTGATGAAATGAAATCATATTATTTAACTGATTCTGGAAGAGTAAGAAGTCATAATGAAGATTCAGTAACAATTGTTAAAAATCAAACTGGAGAACATTTAATGATGGTTGCTGATGGAATGGGTGGACATAGAGCTGGTGAAATAGCGAGTTCTATGGTAGTTACTCATTTAGGTTCAAGATTTTCTAATCTTTCAACAATTGGAACGAAATTTGATGCAGTAAACTGGTTAAATGAAAATATTAATACAATAAATACAAATATAATAAAATATACTGAAGAAAATCCTGAATCAACAGGAATGGGAACAACAATAGTATTAGCGCTTTTAACAAATGATTTCTTAATATTTGGAAATATTGGAGATTCTAGTGGGTTTGTATTTAAAAACGGAAAATTACATAAAATTACCAAAGATCATACATTAGTTAATCTTTTAGTAGAAGCAGGAGAAATAAAACCTGAAGAAGCAGCATCTCATCCAAAGAAAAATGTATTGATGAAAGCATTAGGGACAGAAGCTAAGCAAACTTTAGATATATTTGATGTTGATACTAATGTAGATGCAATTATGTTATGTAGTGATGGTTTAACGAATATGCTAACTCGTGAACAAATTGAAAAGGTGTTAAATGAACCTGATTTAAAAATAGAAGATAAATTAATTAAAATAATAAAGAAGTGTAATGCTAGAGGTGGAACTGATAATATTTCCATCGCATATCTTCTTAAGGAAGGTGAATAAGTATGATAATGAAGGGGCAAAAAATTAATGATCGTTATCAAATCATTAAAACTATAGGCGAAGGTGGAATGGCTAATGTATATTTAGCTTATGATACTATTTTAGATAGAAATGTTGCTGTTAAGGTTTTACGTGGTGATTTAGCAAGTGATGAAAAATTTGTAAGACGATTTCAAAGAGAAGCATTATCTGCAAGTAGTTTAAGTCATCCAAATATTGTAGAAGTATATGATGTAGGAGAAGATAATGGCTTATATTATATTGTAATGGAATATATTGAAGGTAGACATTTAAAACAATTAGTAAAAAAACGTGGTAACTTAACAGTAAGAGAAGTTGTAGATATCATGTTACAACTTACTGATGGTATGTCAGCAGCTCATGATTCTTATATAATTCATAGAGATATAAAACCCCAAAATATAATGATTTTAGAAAATGGTTTAATAAAAATAACTGATTTTGGTATTGCAATGGCATTAAATGCTACACAATTAACTCAAACCAATTCAGTTATGGGAAGTGTACACTATTTACCTCCTGAACAAGCTTGTGGAAAAGGAGCAACGATTCAAAGCGATGTTTATTCAATGGGAATATTAATGTATGAATTATTATCAGGTAATGTTCCTTTTAAAGGGGAAAATGCTGTAGAAATTGCACTTAAGCATATTAAAGAAAGTATTCCAAATGTAAAAGAAGCAAATGCTACAATTCCAGAATCAGTAGCAAATATTGTTAAACGTGCTACTGCTAAAAATTTAAAAAATAGATACGCTGATGCTAGAGAAATGAATGAAGATTTAAAAACTTGCTTAGATGATTCTAGAGTAGAAGAAGAAGAAATTGAATTTGAATTTCCTGAAATAGAAGAAGATAAAAAATCTAAAAAGACAGTAAGTGAATTAGAAAATAGTACAGTAATAGAAGATAGTAAACCAAAAACTGAAGAAGTAAAGGTGGAACAAATTACGGAAAAAGATGTTAAGAAAAGTGAAAATAAATTATTACTTATATTAGCAATAGTATTTACAAGTTTAATTGTAATAGTAACTGCGATAGTATTCTTATTACCACAATTAACTGAAGCAAAAGACGTGAAAATTCCTGACGTTAGTAATATGTCAATTGTAGAAGCTGAAAATGAATTAGAAAGTGCTGGTTTTACAGTAGCAACTGAAACAAAAGAAGCAACAAGCGATAAAATAGAAGAAGGCAACGTTGTTAAAACAAGTCCAGCAGCAGGTAGAACAGTTAAAGAAGGTTCAACAATAACACTTTATGTTTCTATTGGTGAAGGTGGTTATATCCTAGAAGATTTAACTGGTAAAAATTATATAGAAGAAAAAGCAATATTAGAAAAAATGTATAACTTATATGTAGAAATTATCGAAGATGAAATAGATGATATAAATAAATATGAAAAAGGCACTATAATAAGTACAGAACCAGCAGCTGGAACTCTTCTAAAAGAAGGAGATACTATAAAGCTTCATATTCCTGATACTAGTATTATGTATCCAGATTTCAGTACTGGAGAATACTCACTTAAAGATATAGAAGATTTTGCTGAAAAATATAATATTGAACTTTTAATAGAATATGTTGAAACAAGTGAATATGAACCAGGTACTATTTATGAGCAAAGTAAAGAAGCTGGCTCTATAGTTGGTGAAGGTGGAACATTAAAAATATTTATAGCAAGTGAACCATTAGATATTGGTGAAGGGGATATACTAGATTAGAGGGTTTATGGAAGGTAAAATAACAAGAATAATAAGCAATTTATATACAGTAACTACAAATGATAAAAGTTATGATTGTCGCGCAAGGGGTAAGTTTAGAAAAGATAAACTTACTCCTTTAGTCGGTGATATAGTAGAATTTGATGATGTTAATAATTATATTTTAGATATAAAGATGAGAAAAAATTCTTTAGATAGACCTACTATAGCGAATATAGATAGTGCCCTTATAATAACTAGTGTAAAAAAACCAGAGTTATCATTAACTTTATTAGATAAACAATTAGTTTTATGTATAAGCAACAAAATAGAACCTATTATAGTTTTTACAAAACTTGATTTACTAACAAAAGGTGAATTAAATAAAATAAAAAAACTAATGAAATATTATAGTAGTATAGGTATTAAAGTTACAACTAATAGAAATTTATATAAATTGAAAAGATATATAAAGAATAAAACTTTAGTACTTACTGGACAAACTGGTGCTGGTAAAAGTTCTTTATTAAATAAATTAGATAAAAAATTGAATTTAGCTACTAATGAAATAAGTGAAGCGTTAGGACGTGGAAAACATACTACTAGACACGTAGAATTATTTCAATATAAAACATCGTTTATAGCAGATACACCAGGTTTTTCATCATTAGACTTAAATAATTTAACTAAAGAACAAATTAAAGAATCTTTTATAGAGTTTAATAAAGTAGAATGTCCTTATAAAGACTGTAATCATACTAATGAAAAAGAATGTAAGATAAAAGAATTAGTTAATGATAAAAAAATATTAAAAAGTAGATATGAAAATTATATAAATTTTGTGAGGTAATTATGAAAGTAGCTGTTTCTTATTTAAAAAGTAAATATGATTTAAAAACTACTATAGAAAGTATTGAAAATACTGATGCTGATTATATACATGTAGATGTTATGGATGGAATATTCGTTCCTAATAATACACATGATTATGAATCTTTAAAATCAGTTTTAAAAGATACAAAAAAACCATTAGATGTTCATTTAATGGTTGATAATTCTATAAAATATATAATTGATTATAAAAATTTAAAACCTGAATTTATTACTATTCATAGCGAAATAAATCAAAATATAGAAGATTTAATAGACTTAATACATAGTTATGGTATAAAAGCAGGAATAAGTATAAAACCAGGAACTGATATAAAAGAAATAGAATATTTATTAGAAAAAATCGATAATGTTCTTATAATGAGCGTAGAACCTGGTAAAGGCGGACAAAAATATATAGATAGTGAAGATAAAATAAATAAACTTAAAACTTTAAGAGAAGAAAATAATTATAATTATTTAATAAGTATAGATGGTGGAATAAATAACGAAACCATAGAAAAAGTTAAAGATGTAGATTTTGTTATTAGTGGTTCATTCATTTGTATGAGCGATAATTATCAAGAAAAAATTGATGAATTAAGATAAATTATATTCCAATAAAAAATAACATTAGAATTTAATGTTATTTTAATTTGTTATAAATTTCATCAATATCTATTAGTTCTTGTTTATTTTTATATGCAGGTATTATATGTAAATGATAATGTTTAACAACTTGATATAATCCATAGTTATTTACTAATCTAACACCATCAGCGTTTAATCTTTCATATATTAATTTAGTCATATTTTTAGCAACAACATTGATATGATTTAAAATATCATTATCTAATTCAGTAAAATCAACATAATGTTTTTTAGGTATAACTAACATATGTCCATTTTGGCTAGGATCAACATCCATTATAACCATAACTAATTCATCTTCATAAACTTTTCTAGTAGGTATTTCACCATTTAATATTTTACAAAAAATACATTCATTCATCTTAATCACCTAATTTAATTTTAACATGCAAAAATAAATAAGTAAATTTAATATAATTGTTTAAAAGAAATAATTTAATGTGTTATAATAAATATTAAGAAAGAAACTAAAAAGGGGCAACATTGAAAGGAAAACATTATGGAAAAAAATAGTTTACAAATAGGAATTTTGCCAAATCAAAAGTATTTAACTGAAAAGGGAACTTTTGATAAAGAATCCGCATTAAATTTATCTGGAAAAATTGCAGGAGTTTGTTATGATAGAGAAGGTTTTAGTCATTTAGAGAATGAACCTGTTGAAAAGACAAATAGAAGAATTGACATGACGTTAAATAATGGACATCATAGTGTATACGATCATATTAATATAAGTTTCAATTTACAAAATATACCTAAAATATTAGCAATGGTACTTAATAATGAACATCAATATACAACGAGTGAAAAATCTGCAAGATATACGCCAGTAGAGAGAAAAGATGATTCTATAATAACTGAAACAGAAGAAGTTCTTTATAATAAATGGATAGAAATATTTAAAATAAAAATTAAATCTCAATATGGCCATATATATAATGACTCGAAAATTCAAAAATTAGCACAAGAGAATGCTAGATATTTAGTTACAGTATTTATGCCAACACAAATGATTTATACAACAAGTTTAAGACAAATAAATTACATAGCATCTTGGATGGAAAATTATATAAATAATGCAACTGATGAATTTGATTTAAAATTAGCTAAATCTATGAAAGAATTTATAGAAGAATTGTATAAATTGAACGTTTTTGAACCAGGCTTAATGGAAAACGAAAAAGAAAGAAGATTATCATTATTTGGAACTAATTTAGAGAATACAGTAGAATATTTTGGAAACGTATATTCGACGGTATATAAAGGAACATTTGCACAGTTAGCACAAGCTCATAGACATAGAACTTTAGATTATCAAATGGAAAGACTTGAAACTCCAGAGTTTTATATTCCACCAATATTATTGGATGATCAAGCTTTAGTTGAAGAATGGTTAGAAGATATTAACAAGGTTAAAAATATTAACCCTCAAGGTGAATTAATTAATATTAGTGAAATGGGTAAATATGAAGATTTTATATTAAAATGCAAAGAAAGACTTTGTTCTGCTGCGCAATTAGAAATAAATCACCAATCTAAAGATACATTAATAAAATATAGAAATTATTTAGTTAGAACTAATCATTATTTAGCTACCGATATCGAAAAATATACTAAAGGAGCAAGATGTACATTCCCTGATTATCAATGCCCATGTGACTGTAAATTTAATGAAGGTAAATTATTAACAAGAAGAATATAAACTTCTTGTTTTTTGTTCACTTTTAAATATGTAAAGCATAAAATACTCATGAGGAGTGATATAATGGCTTATTTTAAAGAAATAGTTACTAAAGCAATAATAGGAAAAGGCAAAAAAACTACAAATTTAGAACATATAATAGATACAGATGATAATATAAATACAATATTAGGTTGCTGGGTAATAAATCATTCATTTAGCGGTATGAATAATGGAGGAAAGGTTTTGGTAAATGGTACATATGATATAAATATTTGGTACTCATATGACAATAATACTAAGACTAATGTATTAGTTAGAAAACTTAATTATCAAGATATTATGAACGTTAGAATTAAAGAAGAAAGTGAATTAACTAATACAAGTGAAATAATAGTTAGATCATTAAACCAACCATCAGTTACTGATGTATCTGTTGAAGGAACACAAATAAAATTAACAGTTCATAAAGAAATGGGTGTTGAAGTAGTAGGTGATACTAAAGTAAGAGTTAGTGTAGAAGATGAATTTGAAGATTATGAAGAAATAGATGATGATATAGAAACTAATGTTGAAAATATAGAAACAATAGAAGTTAATGAAGATTATTTGAATTAAAGTTATTGAAATATATAACTTTTTTATTTGTATTAAAAATAGTAAAATAAAAAAGAAAGTGTTATAATATAAAAAATTAAAAGAAGAAATAAATAAAAAGGTGACAAATTGTCACCAATAGAAATTGAGAAAAAATGGAGGATGTATTTTTATGAATTGTTGTGTTTTGACATTAGGTTGTAAAGTTAATACATATGAAAGTGAATATATAAAAGAAAAATTTAGAGAAAATAATTATGATATTGTAGAATTGCATGATAATCCGGACGTAGTAGTTATTAATACTTGTACTGTAACAAATCAAAGTGACTCTAAATCTAGAAAAATGATAAGATTAGCCAAAAAAACAAACCCTAATGCAATAATCGTAGTATGTGGATGTGCTAGTGAACATCATAAAGAAAATATAGTAGATACTGATATAGATATCTTAATAGGTAATTATCATAAAAGTAAAATAGTAGAACTAGTTAATAAATATAAAGAGACAAAACAAAAGATAAATACTTTTGAAGATATGACAACAGTTCCATTTGAAGATATGAAAATAAATAATTTCTTAAACAAAACCAGAGCATTCGTAAAAATACAAGATGGTTGTAATAATTTTTGTTCTTATTGTATAATTCCTTATATGCGTGGAACTATAAGAAGTAAAAATATAGATGTAGCTTACGAAGAAATAAAAAGTTTAGTTTATGCTGGATATCAAGAAATTGTACTAACGGGTATACATACAGGTAGTTATGGTACAGGAGAAAATTTTGATATAGTAGATTTAATAAGAAGAATAAGTGTATTAGAAAAGTTAAAAAGAATAAGAATCTCAAGTATAGAAATAACAGAACTAAATGAGAAATTTTTAAATGAATTAAAAAAGAATCCTAAAATATGTGATCATTTACATGTACCCATCCAAAGTGGATGCGATAGAATATTAAAACTTATGAATAGAAAATACACTATAGAAGAATTTGTAGATAAAATAAATAAAATAAGAACTATAAGACCTAATATGAATTTTACAACTGATTTAATTGTAGGTTTTCCTACAGAAACCGATGAAGATTTTAAAGAAACTATAGACAATTTAAAAATAATTAAATTTAGTAAAATACACACTTTCCCATATTCAATAAGAAACAATACTCCAGCTGCTACTATGAAACAAGTAAATGATTCTATAAAAAAAGAAAGAGTACATGAAGTTCTAGAATTATCAAATAAATTAGAAAATGAATACTATAATAAATTTTTAAATCAAAGTATGGACTGTTTAATAGAAGAAACAAAAGATGGAGTATCTATAGGACATACGGATAATTATATAAAAATAGAAATAGACGA
>JAZLAK010000137.1:0-23647 GCA_045613165.1 Bacilli bacterium
TTTTTAACTTTATGAATTAAGTTTTCACCTTCAGTGATTTTTCTATCCATTTCAAAATTAGATATATTATCTTTTTTTAATTTTTCTAAATCTTTAAAATATGATACTTCTTTTTTTAATAATTTATTTATAATTGTTGAACTTCTCATAACTAAATCATATTTATTTCTAAGTTCGTTGTCGATTATACTTTCAGCTTCATTTATTTTTATATTCATTTCTTGTAATTTATTGTATTTAAAAATATATTGTATAACAATTATTCCTATTAATATTATTGCAATTAAAATTATAACTAATGCTAACTTCATATTATCACCTACTATTTAATTATAGCATAAGAGTTTGAATTATTGTAAAATAAATATTAGGTGATTATATGAAAATAAAAACTGTTGTAGTTGGTGAGTTAGAAACTAATTGTTATATAGTAGAAAACGAAGATAGTTGTTTAGTTATAGATCCTGGAGATGAGTTTTTAAAAATAAAGAATAATATAGATAAAAAAGTAGTGGGAGTTTTATTAACTCATAGACATTTCGATCATGTTGGGGCATTGAGAGAAATTGTAGACTATTATAATGTTCCCATCTATGATAAAAATAATCTAAGTAATGGAGTAAATAAAATAGGTGATTTTGAACTAATTGTCAATTATAATCCTGGGCATACTATGGATTCTATAAGTTTTATATTTGATAATATTATGTTTAGTGGTGATTTTATTTTTGCATGTTGTATAGGACGTACTGATTTAGGAGGAGATTTTAATTTAATGCAAGATAGTATTAGAGAAATTTTAACTAGTACAGTTAATTATAAAATTTATCCTGGACATGGAGAAACAACTATGTTAAATAAAGAAAGAGAAATGTTAAATTATTATTTAAAATAAAAAAAGTTATCCGTTGTGGATAATTTTTAAATACTATAATTTATTTTTTCTTCAAATTCTACAAAGTTTAAATATATCATAAGAATTAAATACCATTTTCCAGTTTCTGGATTACTTATAATTAAGTGATCTCTTCCTGCTTGTTCTATGATTCCATTATATATTGAATCTTTCCAGTCTAAAGAATCTGGATAACTAACGTACGCTTTTACTTTTTTTCCTCTATTAAGTCTTAAAATATTTTCTATGTAACTTTGTTCCATTGTTAATTCAGTTCCAACTGGTACTATATTATCAGTATAATTGTTAGTTGCTGCAGTTGGAAATGTTGGATTTTGGTAGTATGTACCGTTCATTTCTTCACCTCTAATTAAATATATGAGTGTTTTATTTTTATATTCTATGTATTGATTTTTTTTATAAATGTCGGTATACTATAGAGCGAAAGAAGTTGATTATTTATGCGTGAATTTACAGATCAAGAGTTAATTAGAAGAGAGAAAGCAGAAAAAATTAGAGAAATGGGTATGGATCCATTTGGAAATAGATTTGATAGAACTGCTTTTAATAATGAAATTAAAGAAAAATATAAAGATGTAGAACATGATGAATTTGAAAATATTACTGATGAATATATTGTTGCTGGTAGAATAATGTTTATCAGAAAAATGGGTAAAGCATCATTCTTTAGTATTAAAGATAAGACTGGTAGTATGCAAATTTATATCTCTATAAATGATGTTGGAGAAGAAGTGTATAATTTATTTAAAACTGCTGATTTAGGAGATATAGTTGGTGTTAAAGGTCGTGTTATGAAAACTAAGACTGGAGAAATAACTTTAAAATGTATAGAATATACTCATTTAGTTAAAGCTTTAAGACCATTACCTGAAAAATTCCATGGTTTGACTGATATAGAAGAAAGATATAGAAGACGTTATGTTGACTTAATAATGAATGATACTTCTAAAAATATTGCATTCTTAAGACCTAGAATTATTAGATGTATTCAAAACTTTATGGATAATAGAGGTTTTACTGAAGTTGAAACTCCTGTTTTACAAACATTATTAACTGGAGCAAGCGCTCGTCCATTTATTACTCATCATAATACTCAAGATTTAGATATGTACTTACGTATTGCTTTAGAATTACCATTAAAGAGATTATTAGTTGGTGGTATGGAAGCAGTATATGAAATTGGTAGAACATTTAGAAATGAAGGAATGGATCCAAAACATAATCCAGAATTCACATTAATGGAAGCTTATTTAGCTTATTCTAATTTAGAAGGTATGATGGAAATGACTGAAGCAATGTATAAAACTATTGCTGAAGAAGTTTTTGGAAAATATGTTTATAATTGGGGTGGAAACGAAATTGATTTAAGTGGTTCTTGGAGAAGAGTTAGTATGGTTGACGCTATAAAAGAACAAACTGGTATAGATTTCAAAAAAGAAATGACAGTTGAAGAGGCTATGAAGTTAGCTGATGAGCATGGTATAGTTGTTGAAAGTCACCAAGAAAATGTTGGACATATAATTAATTTATTCTTTGAAAAATATGTAGAAGAAACTTTAATTCAACCAACATTCTTATATGGGCATCCAGTAGAAATTTCACCATTAACTAAAGCAAATCCTGAAGATCCTAGATTTGTTGATAGATTTGAATTATTTATTGGAGGTAAAGAATTTGCGAATGCTTATACTGAGTTGAATGATCCAATTGATCAATTAGAAAGATTTGAAAATCAATTAAAAGAAAAGGAATTAGGTAACGATGAAGCTAATGATATAGATATGGACTTCATTGAAGCCTTAGAATATGGTATGCCACCTGCTGGTGGAATTGGTTATGGAATAGATAGATTATGTATGTTATTTACTGAACAAGAATCTATTAGAGATGTAATACTATTCCCAACTATGAAAAATAGGAACTAATTACTAAGAAATTAGTTCTTTTTTTGTGAAATTTTGGTGAAAAAGACTTTACTTTATTTATTTTATGCTATAATTATTATGAGGAGGTTAAAGAGTTATGAAAAAGTTTTTTGAAAAACACGATTTAGTTAAAATAGCATTGTGTATGATAGTATTAACAGTTATATTATCTTGGATTATTCCACAAGGTTATTTTAATGCAGGTGAATTAGTTAAAGGTGAAATCACTAGAGTTGGTTTATTTGATTTTGTAACTTATGGACTATTAGGAATGTATTATTTTACTGTATTAGTAACATTCTTCTTTGTTCTAGGAGCATTTTATCAATTCTTATCAAATCTTGGTGCTTATCAAAAATTAACTGATAAAATTGCTGCAAAAGTAAAAGGAAAGGAAATTTTATTTTCATTAATTATTAGTTTTGTATTTGCTGCTTTAGCAAGTATGGTAAATGAATATTTAGTATTAGTCGCATTTATGCCATTTATAGTAACTATTTGTTCTAAATTAAAAATGGATAAAATTAGTACATTTGTAACTACTTTTGGTGCTATGTTAGTTGGTATTTTAGGTACTACAATTAGTGCTAAAGTTGCTGGTATGAGTGTTCAATATTTATCATTAACTTATACTGATAAATTATTAGAAAAGATTCTTTTATTTGCTATCGCTTTCATAGTATATAGTTTATTTAATATTAGACATTTAAAGAAAACTTTAGCTGATAATAAAGAATTTAAAACTATTATTGGATTCTTTATTGCTTTAGTTGATATTGGATTATTAGTTTTATTCTTTATTGTTAAAAAATTAGTATTCTATATTTTATTAGGTGTTACTGTATTAGGTTTAGTTGCTTATATAGTATATAGTATTAAGAAAAAAGATACTAAGAAAAAGAATAGTAAATCTAAAAAAGAAAAAGATGTTGCTTCAGCAGTAGCAAGTGTTGATTTATTTGAAAATACTGTTAAAGGTAGTGAAAAATCAAATACAATTCCATTAATTATTGTTGGTATTTTAGCTATATTAGTAACAATTTTAGCTTATATTCCATGGGCAACTGTATTTAAGTTAGATTGGTTTAGTAAAGCATTAACAGCTGTAACTGAAGCTAAATTATTTGGAGTTCCAATTTTCTCTTATATTCTTGGTAATGTAACTGAATTTGGTTCTTGGGATATTTTTGGTGTTCAAGTTGTTATGATTGTTACAATGTTAATATTAGCAATTTGTTATAAAAAAGGATTAACTAATATTATTGATTCTTTTGCTGAAGGTTTTAAAAAATCTAGTAAATTAGTAGTAGTTTTATTACTTGCTTATGTTATATTAGAATTTACAGTTATGTATCCTGTTATTCCAACTATTCTTGGAAGTATCTTAGGAGCTAAATTCAATATATTAACAACTACTTTAGGTGGTTTATTAACAAGTGCATTTACTACTGAATATCAATATACTATAAATTTAGTTTATTCTTATTTAACATCTGCATATGCTAGCAATTTAAGTGTTGTTTCAATTATTCTACAATCTACATTTGGATTAGTATCATTCTTTGTTCCATCTAGTGCTATGTTATTAGTTGGTTTAAGTTATTTAGATATTCCATATAAAGATTGGATGAAATATATTTGGAAATTCTTAGTTGTAATGTTAGTTGTTATTGTAGTAATGGCTTTCATTATTGCTTAGTATAAATAAAAAAAAGTGATGATTAGTCATCACTTTTTTTTATTTATAAATTATTAAATGATATAAATATAAGTGGTAGAATTATATATAAGGAATATATCAGTTGTTGGGTGTCTACCTCTAATCTTGAAGAGAGGAGGTTTGATAAAAATGAAAAAAAGAATTTTTATTATAAAAATCCTTCGTTACATTGCTATCATTTTATTTCTCCTTACCAATTTGGTAATAGCAATAAAGAAATGACACTCATTCATTATGAATAAGTGTCTTACATAATTATTTAGGTAGACATTCAACATGGATAAACTGAATGTTCTCTTTTTTATTTTATGCAAGTTTCCTTGACAAATACATAATACCATAAAAATGTTCTTGTGTCAAAATTAATTCTGTGTTAGAATAATTTCGTAATACATTGATTATGTCTAGTATTTTATATAAGTATTCTTTAAAGAGAGTGATTGTTATTAGCTGAAAGCAATTGCAAGAATAGTATAAAAGAAGTTTCAACATAGGAGTGTTAATCGTTCAATCTACGTTACAGGATAAGAGTGCTAGGGAACTAGAACAAAGGTGGTACCGCGGAATTCAACAGTGTTTCGTCCTTTATTTAGGATGACACTGTTTTTTATTTTAGAAAGGATTGATATTATGTATAATGAAAAAGTAAATGAATTAATGGAAGAAGTTAAAACTATTTTTGATGGTGTTGATTCAAAGAAAACTTTAGAAAATATTAAAGTTGCTTATATGGGTAAAAATGGTAAGTTAACTCTTTTAAATCAATTAATTAAAGATGTTCCTAATGAGGAAAAACGTGATTTTGGTATGAAAGTAAATGAAGTTAAAACTTATTTTAATACTGAATTTGATAGATTGAGTAAAGAAATTGAATTAAAAGAAATAAATGAAAAATTAAATGCTGAAGCAATAGATGTTACTTTACCTGGTACTCAAATACCTGTAGGATGTGCACACCCTATAGAAAGAATTATAGAAAGTTTAGAAAACTTACTTATGAGTATGGGATATGATGTTGTAGAAGGACCTGAAGTAGAAAAAGATTTATATAACTTTGAACTTCTTAATTTGCCTAAAGGACATCCTGCAAGAGATGCACAAGATACTTTCTATGTTAAAGATGAAGAATATTTATTACGTAGTCAAACAAGTCCAGTACAAGCAAGAGTTATGTTAGAAAAGGATGGAAAGGAACCTATTAGAATAATTTGTCCTGGTAAAACTTATAGAAGAGATGAAGATGATGCTACTCATTCACATCAATTTACTCAAATGGAAGGTTTATTAGTTGATAAAGATATAACTTTAGGAGATTTAAAGGGTACATTTGAAGAAATTGCTAGAATGTTATTTGGTAAGAGTCGTGATACCCGTTTTAGACCAAGTTTCTATCCTTTTACAGAACCTAGCGTTGAAATGGATATTAGTTGTTTTAATTGTAATAGCAAAGGATGTAATATTTGTAAAGGTACTGGATGGATTACAGTAGGTGGAGCAGGTATGGTTAATCCAATAGTTTTAAGAAATTGTGGCTATAATCCTGATGAATGGAATGGGTTTGCATTTGGTTTTGGTATTGAAAGACTTGCAATGTTAAAATATGGAATTAATGATATAAGAACATTTTATGTTAATCATGATGTTCGTACTTTAAAACAATTTGATAGAAGGGAGAATTAATATGGCAATAAGTTTAAATTGGGTAAATGATTATATTGATATAAAAGATGTTGATTTAGTTGAACTTGCTAATAAAATTACTAAAGCTGGTATAAATATAGAAAAAGTTAGTAGTAATAAAATTGATAATTTAGTAGTTGGTAAAGTTTTAGAATGTGTAGATCATCCTGATAGTGATCATTTACATATTTGTAAGGTTGATATTGGCGATACTGTTACTCAAATAGTGTGTGGTGCTAGCAATGTAAGAAGTGGAATTAAAGTTATAGTTGCGTTACCTGGTGCTATATTACCTGGTGATTTCGAAATTAAACAAAGTAAAATTAGAGGTGTAGAATCTAATGGTATGATTTGTGCTTTATTTGAACTTGGTTTAGAAGAAAAAACTGAGGAAAATTATAATAAGGGTATTACTGAATTAGATGATGATGCCCCGGTAGGTGAAAATGCTTTTATTTACTTAGATATGGGTGATACTACCTATGAATTAGACTTAAATCCTAATAGAACTGATTGTAATAATCATTTATGTTTTGCTTATGAAGTTGCAGCAGTTTTAAAAAGAAAAGTTAATATGCCTGATGTTAATTTTAATACAACAGAAGAAAAAGTTGAAGATTTAGTGTCATTGGATGTTCAAACTGATAATTGTAGTATGTATAATTTAATGATTGCTAAAGATGTTAAAATTAAAGAAAGTCCTGAATTTATTAAACGTAGATTAGAAGTAGCTGGTATAAGAAGTATAAATAACGTTGTTGATATTTCTAATTATGTAATGTTAGAGTATGGACAACCATTACATTTCTTTGATAAAGATGTAGTTGGAGATAAGATTTTAGTTAGAATGGCTAAAGAGGATGAAAAGATAGTTACATTAGATGAGCAAGAAAGAGATTTAATAACTGATGATATTGTTATAACTGATGGAGAAAAAGCTTTATGTGTTGCTGGTGTAATGGGTGGATTAAATAGTGGAATAACTGAAAATACTAAGAATATTTTAATAGAGTCTGCTATGTTTAATTCATATAATGTTAGATATACAAGTATACGTTTAGGTTTAAGAAGTGAAGCTAGTTTAAGATTTGAAAAGCCATTAAATTATGAATATTGTGAACTTGCTATAAAGAGAGCTTGTCATTTATTAGAGCGTTTTGCTGATGCTAAGATTGTCAGTGGTGTTATTACACATGATAAAACCGATAAGAGTGAAAGAAAGATAAATGTTAGTTTAAAAGAAATAAATTCTATATTAGGTATGGAATTAAGTAAAGAAGATGTTGAAAGTACTTTAGATAGTTTAGGATTTGGATATACTGAAAATAAAGATAATTATGAAGTTATTGTTCCTAATAGAAGACAAGATATAGTATTACAAAAAGAAGATATTATAGAAGAAGTAGGTAGAATTTATGGGTATGATAATATAGTTCCTACTTTACCTAGAGTAAATATTAAAAAAGGTGAATATAGTGAAAGTGCTAAGTTTAGAAAAATAGTTTCTAAAAGAATGAGAAGTTTAGGATTTAGTGAACTTAGAACTTATACTTTAGTAAGTGATGAAGATTCTAATAAATATAATTATAATTTTGGAGAATTTGTTAAACTTAATAGACCAATGTTAAAAGAAAGAGCAGTTGTTAGACAAAGTTTATTAAATTCTTTAGTAGAAGTAATTAATTATAATTTAAAGAGTAAGAATAAAGATTTAATGATGTATGAAATTGCTAACACTTATAGTGGTAGTGATGAATATGTTGAAGATACTAAATTAGCTTTTACTATGACCGGTAAATATTTAAGTAATACATGGAATAACAATTGTTATGATATAGATTTCTATTTTATAAAAGGTGTTGTTGAAAACTTATTAAATTATTTAGGTTTAGATAATAGATATACATTAAGTTTAAGTGATAAATTACCTAATGAAATACATCCTAAAATTAATAGCGAAATAGTTGTTGGCGGAAAAAGTGTTGGATATTTTGGCAAATTACATCCTAGTGTTACAAAAGAAGATATATTTGTATGTGAAATATCTTTAACTAAGTTAGGTATGAATAAAACTGGAGATGTTAAATTTAAAGAATTAAATAAATATCCTAAAATTGAAAAAGATTTAGCATTTATTGTAAGTGATAGTGTAGATAGCTATGATTTAGTTAAAGAAATAAGAAAATCAGGTGGTAAATTATTAACTGATGTTAAAGTATTTGATATATATAAAGGTGAAAAACTTGATAGTGATAAAAAATCTATAGCATATAATTTAACTTTTGAAGATAATACTAGAACTTTAACTGAAGATGAAGTTATGAAAGTATTTAGCGCTATAATAAGAAATGTGGAAACTAAATTTAATGCAGTTTTAAGAGATAAATAAGATGTCAATAGACATCTTTTTTGTTGTTATTTTTTTATATTATATATATAATAAAAGAGAGGGTTGATAAAGATGTATTGTTCAAATTGTGGTAAAGAAAGAAAAGAAAATAGCCATTTTTGTTATAATTGTGGTAATCAATTTGATGAAAATGTTGAAGTGAAAAAAGAGATAAAAAGTGGGAATCAAGAGACTAGTTTGGTATTAGGTATAATATGTTTAGTATCTAGTTTTATAGTAAATATATTATGTTTTATACCTGGTATTATGAGTATTATCTATGCTAAAAAATATAAAAAAGAAAGTGGAAAACTAGGAGTAGGTTTTGGACTTTCTATTGGTGGTATGATATATAGTTTGATTACATTTATATTATTAGTATTATTTATTATATTTATATGGGCTATGACTTATGAAACAAATAATGAAGGTGATTATAAATATAATTATGATACTCAGTATACATATAATGTTCCTTATATTTAAAATTGGAGTTGTAGTATGGAAAGAGTAGATAAAACAAATTATTATTTAGATATAGCTGAGTCAGTATTAGAAAGAAGTACTTGTATAAGAAGATGTTTTGGTGCAATAATTGTTAAAAATGATGAAATTATTGCTACTGGTTTTAATGGTGCTCCTCGTGGTAGAAAAAATTGTTGTGATTTAAAATATTGTTTAAGAGAAAAACTAAATATACCTAGAGGTGAACGTTATGAAATGTGTAGATCTGTTCATGCAGAACAGAATGCAATAATAAGTGCATCTCGTAGAGATTTATTAGATTCTACATTATATTTAGTTGGTAAAGAATTTGAAACAGGTAATTATGTAGCTAATTCTAATCCATGTTCTTTATGTAAAAGAATGATTATTAATGCAGGTATTAAGACTGTTGTTTTACGTGATACTAAAGATAGTTATAGAATTGTTAAGGTTCAAGATTATATAGATAATGATGAAAGTTTAGAAGGTGTTACTGGATATTAATTATCCAGTTTTTCTTTTATTATTTTATATTCGTTTAATAATCTTTCTAAAGAATAAGTTGCGTTAGCACTTGATGGGCTAGGTAAATAAAAACATTCTAAGTTTAAATCTTTATAATATTTTTGATATAAATTATAGGATAATTTACCAGTACAAAATATATATTTTATATTAGAATTTTTTATTATTGGCTTTAAATTATTTATTTTAATATTCTTTATATTTGAATCACTAGAACCTGTTATGTCACATTCTTCAATCATATCAAATATTGCTATTTTGTTATTTAGTAAAAAGTTTTCTTTATCAGTGTTTGTTTTTAATTCAGTATTAAATAATATACTTAGTATTTTCCAAAATCTATTTGTTTTATGTGCATAATAAAAATTGTATTCTCTAGATATTATGCTTGGCATACTTCCTAATATTAGTACTTTTGATTGTTCATTGTATATTGGTTTTAGTGTGTGTTTTACTTTCATATAATCTTCCTTTTTATTTATTCATTCATATATTATACTATTAGTAGAAAGTATTATGTAATATTTTGTGGGTGTAGTATGAAAAGTAATCAAGAATTATTAGATGAATTAAAAATTAAATATGATAAATTACAATTAAAGTATGGAGCTAACGAATTAGATTCTATATATAATGGTGGTTGTGTTAATAGTCCAGATATATGTTTTGTTTTTATGAATCCAACTGGAAGAAATATTGCGAGTTTTAAAACTTGGAAAGGACGTAAGTCACCTTGGATAGGAACTAAGAATATTTGGACTTTATTTAAAAAGATAAATTTAATAGAAGAAGATTTATATTTAAAAATTAGAAGTAAATTACCTAAAGAATGGGACTATTATTTTGCTGATGAAGTTTATGATAGTGTAGAAAACAATAAATATTTTATTACTAATTTAGGAAAATGTACTCAAGTAGATGCAAGACCTTTAAGTGATGAAGTGTTAGGTAAATATACAAAGTTATTATTAAAGGAAATTGATATTATAAAGCCTAAAGTTATAATTACTTTTGGTAATCAAGTAAGTTCTATTATTTTAGATAAAAAAGTATCTGTATCTAATTGCAGAAAAGAATATTTTGAAAAGAAAATAGGTAAGAGTGTATATAAGATATTTCCAGTATATTATCCGGTAGGGAATGGTATTTTTAATATTGATAAAGCTATAGAAGATATTAATTGGATAATAGATAATTATGTTAAATAAAAAATTAATGTATTAAGTACATTTTTTTATTTGTTTTAAATTATTTTGATGATATAATGTTTTATATAATAATACTTTAATAAAGTTAGGTGAAATTAGTGAAAAGATTTGAGAAAGTTAGAATTGCTAGTATATTAGGTATAATTGGCAATTTATTTTTGTTCGTTATAAAAACTTTAATTGGTTTTATTAGTAATAGTAGTGCTATGTTGGCTGATGCTTTTAATAGTGGTGGAGATATTTTATCTTCTGTTATAACTTTTATAGGTAATAAGATAGCTAGCAAACCAAGCGATGATGACCATAATTTAGGACATGGTAAAGCAGAATATATTTATTCTATGATAATTAGTATTGTTATGATTGTTGTTTCATTTAATATGTTGAAAACTTCTATAGTATCTATATTTGTAAGTAGTAAATATAATTTCTCTATATGGTTGATTGTTGTTTGTTTAATTACTATATTTATTAAGTTTTTATTATATATGTATACTAGTAAGATAGCTAAAGAACAAAATAATTTATTAATAAGAGCTAATAGTAATGATCATAGAAATGATTGTTTAATAACTACATTAACATTAATAGCTAGTATATTATCTTATAAAGAAATATATTATTTAGATGGTATTATTGGTACTATTATCTCTATTTGGATTATAATTTCTTATATGAAAATATTTTTAGAAAGTTATGATGTACTTATGGATAAATCTATTTCTAATGATACTAAAGATATAGTTTATGAAATAATAAATGGTCATAAAGAAATAAAAAAGATACAACATTTTGTATCTACTCCAGTAGGTTATAAGTATCAAATATCTTTTACTATATTTGTTGATGGTAATATGTCGACGTTTGAAAGTCATGAAATAGCGGATAAGTTAGAAAAAGAAATAAATTCTAAAGTAGAAGATGTTTATTTAACAGTAATTCATGTTAATCCTTATGAAGAATAAAACTATGTTATATAGTTTTTTTGTTTATTAGATGAAATGTGTTATAATAATTTTCGCTTTGGAGGGGGATTATGGTAAATATAAGAGATATTTATAGTAAAATTGATATTCAATTAATGAATGAAGATTATTGGAGTTTAGATACAGAAGATAAGAAGAAATTAATAGATAAGTCTTTAAAACAATATATTATTTTTAAGATTAATGAAATTAATTCTAATGCTTTATGCGAAACAAATAAAGATATGAATACTGTTGAATTATTTGAATTATTAAGTAATTTGATACCAAAAGAAGAACATTTTGAAACTATTAGACATTTTACACATTATATTTTACAAATATGTTCTAATTTACAAGGTTGGTCTATTATTTGGTGGGGAGAAGAAGATGATGAATTAGTTGAAAATCCCTTAGTAGAATTTGATATAGATGGTAAGTGGAACAAACTCGTCACTCATAATAGAACTGATTTGGTTAAGACTTTCAAATTTACTTATCATGTATTTATTAATGAATTTATGGTTATAAAAAAAGACGATATTAAAAGATTACAATTAGGGTTAAAAGAAATAGAAAGTCAGTAACATAATTAGTATTACGAAATAAGAAAAAGCTAGTACTTCAGTGTACTAGCTTTATTTCAGTTTTTTATTATCCCCATATTGCAATTAAAGTAGTAATAGTTGATATTAAAATGCCTATAGTTAATAAGGGACTTATAAAAGTTGTAGTAAGATTAGATATTGATTCTTCTAATTCTAATTTTTTTTCTACACTTTCATTATTTGTGAAGGCTCTAGCTAATGCGAATATAACAAAGAATATATCAATAATAATCATAATTATCCAAAAAATACTATCCATAAAAAACTCCTTTTTTTGGATTATTATATCTTTTTATATTTGATTGTCAATAGAAAATAAATTTATAGTAGTGTTTTTTAAAATTAATTATATTATATATATTTTTTAAAATAAAAAATCAATCTTTTCCGATTGATTTAATCATTAACGTCACATCGGTGCGACGATTTTACCTTATGGAGCAAATGCGTTATTGGTAACAACCTTTTTCATTTTAATTTTATCATAATGTTTTATTTTTTTAACAATAAATTATTGTTATTTTCAATTTTTTTATTTTGTGTTATACTTTTTATAGTAAAAGGTAGGAATTTATATGAATTTTTGTAGTAAATGTGGAACTAAGTTTGATGAAAGTGGAATATGTGTTAATTGTAATGCTGATGCAAAGATTATTAATGATGAAAAAATTAATAAAAAGAAAATCATGATTAGCAAGATTCTTGCATGGATTTCTGTCATTTTAGCTTCTGTGCCAATATTATTAGTAATTTATATATTTATTGAAGCAAAAACTTCTAGTGATACTTCAGGACTTATTGCTCCAGTCTTAGTTTATTATTATTTTGCATTAGTACCAAATGCAGTTGGTTCTTTAGTGTGTGGATTAATAAGTAATAAAATCAAAAAAAATAAATTGGTATCAGTAGGATTTTTTATGAACTTTTTACCTTTAGTTGGGGCAATATTTTATATAAGTATGTTAATATTTGGAATTATAATAAAGTTGTTAGGTTTATAGTAATTTTTCTAATTTTAATTAATATAATAAATTTTTTAAATCATTGAAAAAGTCCGATGTTTCGGACTTATTTTTTTATGGAGCAAGTGAGCGGAATCGAACCGCCGTCTCAGCCTTGGCAAGGCCGCATACTAACCGCTGTACTACACCTGCGTGCATTAATAATATATCAAAATAATTTTTAGAATGCAAGAGTTTATTGACTAGTTTTCTTTTAAATATTATAATTTACTTATTGAGAGGTAGTTAAGATGTTAGGAAGTATAGTTAGTTTTATAGGACAAAGTTATTTAACAAGTAAAAATATATATAATATAATTGGAACTGTTTTAGCAGTGATGACATTGTATAAGGCAGTGTATTGGGCGATAGGTTTCTTATTTACAAGAAAATTCAAGCCTGCTAAAAATAATCATAAGTATGGTATTTTAATTGCTGCTAGAAATGAAGAAGCAGTTATTGGAAATTTATTAGATAGTATTAATAAACAAGATTATCCTAAAGATTTATTAACAGTTTTTGTAGTTGCTGATAATTGTACTGATAATACTGCTGATATAGCTCGTAAGTATGGGGCTAAAGTTTATAAAAGACAAGATCCTAGTAGAAGAACAAAAGGGTTTGCGTTACAATTTTTATTTGAAAATATTAAGAAAGATTATGGTATAGATTCTTTTGAAGGATATTTTATATTTGATGCCGATAATTTATTAAATAGAAATTATATTAGTAAGATGAATGATGCTTTTGATAGCGGAGAAAAGATTATTACTTCATATCGTAATACTAAGAATTTTGATGAGAATTGGATAGCTTCAACTTATGCACTGCATTGGATACGTAGTATTCGTGCTAATCATAGAGCTAGAAGTGTATTACATTTAGCGACTAATATACAAGGTACAGGATTCTTGTTTGCTAATGAGATAGTAAGAAATGGTTGGAATTATACAGGATTGACTGAAGATAGAGCGTTGACTGCTGATGCAGTTGCTCGTGGATATCAAATAACTTATCAAGATGAAGCTGAGTTCTTTGATGAACAACCTATAAGTTTAAAGGTTGCTTTAAGACAAAGATTACGTTGGAGTAAAGGACATTTATTAGCTTTCTTAGAAACTGGTCCTAAATTATTTATTAATATTTTCTTTGGTAAATTATTTATAAAAGATAAATGGGGTATTGAAGATAAAAAACGTGGTTTCTGGGCTGGATTATTAGAATCTATAAGACATCGTTTTGCTAGTTATGATACATTAATGCAATTAACACCTATGGTAGTATTTAACCTAGCTAGATGGTTATTAGTAAGTGTTATAATTTATGCTTGTTTCTCTTATAGTAATGGTGTTAGTTCCTATTTATTTGGTGGTAATTCTATTTTTGCTCGCATTTTATCATTTATATTTGATAAACCATTTGTAGATATTGCTCCTGGTGTTAGTGCATTCTTTATATCTATGTTACTTGCTATATGGTTAAGATTACTATATAGAATGGGTGCTTATATAAAGAATATGTGGGTAGCTGTTTATGTATTTATAGTTGAAAGACATAGAATCAAAAAAATTACTTTTATGAAAAAAGTTTTATATACTATTACTTGGCCAATATTTGATATTATAGGAAGATATACAACATATGCTGCTTTATTTGTTAAAGTAGAATGGAAACCTATACCACATGTTAGTAAAGTAACTATTGATGAAGTAGATACTTCAAATGGGGTGAAGTAATGAAGAAATATATAGATCAAATATTTTATGAAGGATTAGGTAAAACTATATATTATCCTGTTGAGAAATTAATAAATAAAATAGATAATAAAAATGTTAAGAGTGCGTTTACAATTATTGTAAAGTGTTTATATTTTATAGTTGCAATAAGTATAGCATTTATGTTATTTTATTTCGTGAAATAAGTTCATTTAGTATGAACTTTTTATTTTGATTAAAGTATGCTATAATTGGCGTATAAAGAGGGTATTATTTATGAAGGAAAAATTGTATAAATCTTTAAATAAAGAAAATATAAAAGATACATATAAAAAAGTAAAGAAAAATGTTTTACATTATGTTAAACATAATAGATTATTTTTATCATATGTTATTTTATGTTTTATAAATTGTTTTTTAATAAGATGGATAACTGTTGGTAATTGGTATAATCAAAAAACTATTTTTATTGATTTATCTGTTGCTGTATTTTTTGGTTCTTTTGCTTATTTATTTAAACCAAATAATCAGTTTAAATATTTAATAACATTAGTTATTATTAATACTGCTATTTGTGTAATTAATGGTATATATTATAGTTTTTACTCTTCTTTTGCTTCATTTAGTTTATTAACTGCATTAGGACAAGTAGGAGAAGTAGGAGATGCAGTATTAGAAAAATTACAAATACAACATTTTATATATTTAGTACCTCTTATGTTATTTTGGTATATAAATAAGAGATTAGTTAAAAAAGATTATTTTAATTATGTTAAAAAGATAGAAAAGGGTAGAAAACTTTTTGTAGGTAGTTTAGGAATTAGTATACTTGTATTAGGTTTAAATCTATCTATGATTAGTGGTACTAGTTATAGTAGTTTAGTTAAACAATGGAATAGAGAAACTATAGTTAGAAGTTTTGGTATAGTTATATATCAAGGTAATGATTTAGTACAAACTACTAGAAGTAAATTAAATAGTTTATTTGGATATGATGAAGCTAGTAGAAAGTTTGTGGAATATTATACTAATAGAGAATCAGAAGATAGTGATAATAAGTATACTGGTATTTTTGAAGGTAAGAATGTTATTATGATGCATTTAGAAAGTATGATGACTTTCTTTGTAGATTTAAAAATAAATGGTGTTGAAGTAACTCCTAATTTAAATAAGTTAACTAAACAAGGTTTATATTTTAGTAGTTTTTATCCTGAAATAAGTGTGGGTACAAGTAGTGATACTGAGTTTACTGTTAATACCTCATTGCTTCCTGTATCAAGTGGTACAGTATTTGTTAGTTATTATGATAGATATTATGAAAGTTTAGAAAGATTATTAAGTGATAAAGGATATTATACATTTAGTATGCATGGTAATAAGGCTAGCATGTGGAATAGACATAAGATGCATCCTAGTTTAGGTTATCAAGGTATGTATTTTGAAGATAGTTATAATATAGATGAAGTTGTAGGTTTAGGATTATCAGATGTATCATTCTTTAATCAAGTTGTTCCGATTTTAACTCAAATAGAAAATGAAAATAAAAATTATATGGGTACTATAATAACTTTATCAAATCATACTCCTTTTGCTGATTTAGATAAATATGGTGAAGACATAACTTTAACTTATACTACAACTATTACAAATGAAGATGGAGAGGAAGAAGAAATAGTATATGATTATTTGGAAGGTACTAAGTTAGGGAATTATATAAAAAGTGCTCATTATGCTGATATGGCTTTAGGACAATTTATAGATTCATTATATACAAATAATATAATGGATGATACTGTATTTGTAATGTATGGAGATCATGATGCTAAGTTATCTAAGAATGAATTTAATCGTTATTATAATTATGATTTTACAACTGGAGAAATAAAAAATGAAGATGATCCAACATATATAGAATATGATTACTATGCTAATGAGTTAAATAAAAATACACCATTAATAATATGGACTAAGGATAATAAGTATAAAAAAGAAATAAAATATCCTATGGGAATGATAGATGTATTACCTACTATAGCAAATATGTTAGGAATAGATGTAAATTTTGCTTTAGGACATGATATATTTGAAACTAAAAATAATAATATAGTTCCTTTCCCTAATGGAAATTTCTTGACTAAACAAGTATATTATAATCATAGTAAAGAAGAGTATGTATCTTTAACTAATGAACCTATTGATGAAACATATATAGATGAATGTAAAAAATATACTGAGACTATTATAGAATTATCTAATGATATAGTTGTTTATGATTTAATAAAGAATGAAAAAGATAGAGTGGTTAGTGAATGAAAAATAAAAAGATTGGGATTGTAGTTTGTTCTATTCTATTTATATATTTTTTAGGTGGGATATTTTATAATATATTTGTAGATAGAAGTGATACTAAGAAAAAAAATAATGTTAATAATTATGTACAAATAAAAGGTTTTGAATATTTATCTAATGATGATGATACCGACTTATTTAAAAGTGAATTTAAAAAGTTAAAGAAAAATTTAGAGAGTAGTAATATTAATTATAATGAATATGCTTTAAGTATAAGTAAAATGTTTATAATTGATTTATATACTTTGAATAATAAAAATAATATGTATGATGTTGGTGGAGTACAATTTGTATATCCTGAGGCTCGTGATAATTTTAAGTTAAATGTAGAAAATACTTTGTATAAATATATGGAAGATAATAGTGACGGTAAAAGAGAACAAGAGTTACCTGAAGTTAGTAATGTAGAAGTTACTAGTGATGAAGTATATGAATATACTATTGGAGAAGAAAAGTTTGATGGATATAAGATTAATCTTGACATTAGTTATGTTAAAGATTTAGAATATGACGCAAAAGCTGAGTTAATATTAGTTAAAGTAGATAAATATTTATATATTGTTGAAAAAAATTAGAAGCTTATGCTTCTTTTTTAGGAGGTGCTATATGACTGATATAGAAATAACTAAAAGATTTGAGAAGAAAAATATTGAGAGTTTATTAAATGAACTTAATATTAAAGATTATGAATTATATGGTAATTATAAAGCTAAAATTAATAATGTTGATAGCAATAAGAACGGAAACGTTATATTAGTAACCGCTATTAATCCTACTCCTTATGGAGAAGGAAAGACTACCGTTGCTATAGGTATTCATGATGCCATGTGTAAACTAGGTAAGTCTAGTATGTTGGTTTTAAGAGAACCATCTATGGGGCCTGTTTTTGGTATTAAAGGTGGAGCTACTGGTGGAGGGTATTCACAAATAGTACCTATGGAAGATATTAATTTGCATTTTACTGGAGATTTCCATGCTATAACTAGTGCAAATAATTTAATAAGTGCTTGTATAGATAATAGTATTTATTTCGGCAATCCTTTGCGTATTAAAAAAGTGTTATTTGAAAGATGTTTAGATGTTAATGATAGAAGTTTAAGGAATATAAATATCGGGTATGATACTAAGTTTAATATAACTGCAGCGAGTGAAGTTATGGCTATATTTTGTTTAGCGAAAGATGAAGAAGATTTAAGAGATAGATTAGATAATATAATAATTGGTATAGATGAAGATGATAATGATGTATATTTAAAAAGTTTAGGTATAACTGGTTCATTATTAGTAATACTTAAAGATGCTATGAAACCTAATTTAGTTCAAACTTTATACAATAATCCTGTATTAGTTCATGGAGGACCTTTTGCTAATATAGCTCATGGTTGTAATAGTGTAATATCAACTAATATGGCTACTAAGTTAAGTGATTATGTTATTACAGAAGCAGGTTTTGGTAGTGATGCCGGTGCTGTTAAGTTTTTTGATATAAAGTGTAGAGAAAATAATATTAATCCTTTATGTGTTGTATTAGTTTGTACTATACGCGCTTTAAAATATAATGGTGAAGGCATATTAGAAAATGGTCTTTGTAATTTAGGGATACATATTGAAAATATGAAGAAATTCAATCAAAATATTATTGTAACTTTAAATAAGTTTGAAAATGATAGTTTAGAAGAAATTGAATCTATTAAAAAATATGTAAATAAATATAACGTTCCTTTTACTATTAATACTGCATATAGTGATGGTGAAGATGGCGCTATAGAAATAGTAGAAGAAATTATTAAATGTGAATCTACTAAATTAAATTTACTTTATAATTTAAGTGATAGTTTAGAAGCTAAAATTAAAATAATGTGTAAGGAAGTTTGTAGAGCAAGTGAAGTAGAATTTACGAGTTTTGCATTAGATAAAATAAAAAAATACTCTAATTTAGAGTATCCAATTTGTATTGCTAAAACTCAGTATAGTATAAGTGATAATCCTAAATTGTTAGGTGCACCAATAGATACCAAAATAACTGTTAGTGATATTAAAATAAATAATGGGGCTAAATTCATAACTGTATATTTAGGAAATATACTTACTATGCCAGGTTTGAGCAAAGAACCTAATGCTACTAATATAAACTTAGATAATAACGAAATAGTTGGATTATTCTAACTATTTTTTAATGTTCATCTAAATCCATTACTAGTATTCCAATATTGATTAATCCAGTTAATCCTACTAATGAATATATAATTCTTGGGATAATTGAATCAACACCAAATATTGCTTCAACTAAATTGAAATCTAATAGACCTATTAAACCCCAGTTGATAGCACCTATTATTGTAACACTTAAACATATCTTCTGTAATGTATTCATATTAAACCTCTTTTCTATTTCTAGTATGTATTATTATTTTTATATTATACATATAAATTTTATTATAATTTTTAGAATAAAAAATAGTAAAAAAAATATAGTATATTAGAAAAGGGGAGTTTATGAAAAAGTTATTAATTATTATAAGTATGTTTTTGTTTTTATGTGGTTGTGGTAAAAGTAGTGAAGAAAACATTGTTAAAAAGTTTCAACAAAAAATAGAGAAAAATGATTCTTATATATTAAAAGGTAATATGTCTATTATAAGTAATGAAGATACTTTTAATTATAATGTGGAAGCTAGTAAGAGTAAGGATGGATATTATAAAGTTAGTTTAATAAATAAAACTAATGATCATGAGCAAGTAATATTAAAGAATGGTGAAGGTGTGTATGTTGTGACACCTGATTTGAATAAAAGTTTTAAATTTCAAAGTGATTGGCCTAATAATGGTAGTCAATCATACTTATTAGATGTTTTATTGATAGATGTTTTAAATGATGATAATGTTCATGTTGAGAAAGGTGATAATAAATTTATTCAATGTAGAGTAAATTATCCTAATAATAATACTTTATATAGCGAGAAGATTTATTTAGATAATGAATATAGTGTTAAAAAAGTAGAGGTTTTAGATCAAGACGGTAATGTTAAGATAACTTTGGATGTTACTAGTATTAATTATAAGCCTAAGTTCGATGATGATTATTTTGATTTAGATAATTTAGTTACTGAAGAAACTGATGAAGAAAAAGTTCAGGATAATAATAATCAAGAAGATAATAAAGAAGATGACAAAAATGTTGCTGAGGAAAAGATTGAAGAAAATGGTAATAATCAAAACGTAGAACAAAAAGAAACTACTACTAGTGGTATTTTAGAAGATATAATATATCCTTTGTATGTTCCTCAAAATACTCATTTAAGTACTCAAGATACTATATCAACTGATACTGGTAATAGAGCAATATTAACTTTTGCGGGTGATAGTCCTTTTGTATTAGTAGAAGAAGTTAGTCAAAGATTTGATGAGATGGAAATTATACCTGTTAATGGAGACCCTTTGATGATGTCTGATTCTATAGGAGCTTTGAGTAGTAATTCGTTATATTGGACTAGTAATGGAATAGATTATTATATTAGTAGTTCAAGTTTAGATAGTAATGAATTAATGACTATTGCTGAAGGTTTAAGTGGTACTAGTGTAATAGTATCTAGTGAAAAGTAGATTATGTTCTACTTTTTTTTAATGTAGTGTAAAGATCGTGTTTAATTGTTAATTATATGCGTTTTTATTAAAGAGTTTGTATTATAATATAGATAATAGGGAGGCATATATTATGAAATGTGTTAAAATCTTTGATACAAAAAAGTTTGAAGTTGTTACTGAGGAAGAACCAGTAAGTAGAAATGGTAGTGTAGTATTTAAAGTAAATGCTTGTGGTATTTGTGGAAGTGATATTCATTATTGGGATAATGGAGAACCTAAAGGTTTAATAATGGGACATGAATTTTCTGGAACTGTAATAGATCCTGGAAGTAGAAGTGATTTAAAAGCTGGGGATAGAATAACTGGCTTACCTATTTCACCTTGTGGTGTTTGTTATGCTTGTAAGAGTGGAAATCCTCAATATTGTAAGCTTACTTGGTCTAAAGCTGTTGGCTTGGCATTAACTAATAGTGGTGGTTATGCAGAAATATCTAGTTGTAGAGCTGATATGGTAAAAAAATTACCTAATAATATTACTGATGAAGAAGCTTCAATGGTTGAACCTAGTGCTGTTTCTTTACATGCTGTTAATTTAGCTAATATGAAAGGCGGAGAAAACGTTCTTGTTATAGGCGGCGGAATTATTGGTTTAATGTGTGCAGAATTTGCTAAATTAAAAGGTGCTAAGTATGTTGCATTATTAGAAACTAATGAAATGCGTGGTAAAAAAGCTTTAAATTTTGGTAAAGTTGATGAATTTTATAATGCTATGGATGGAAATGTAATACCTGAATTAGTTCAAAAAACTATAGGTGGGTTTGATGTAGTGTTAGAATGTTGTGGTAACGGGCCTGCGGTAAGTGAAGCAATTATGGCTGTTAAACCTGGAGGTACAATTGTTTTAGTAGGAGTTTCTACTGCACCAATTACAGTACCTTTGGTTATGAGTGTTATGGGAGAAGTTACAATGCAAGGTGCTATTGCCTATACTGTCAAAGAGTTTGAAGAATGTATTGATTTAATAGCTAATAAACAAATAGAAGTTTCAAAATATATAGATGATATTGTTAATTTAGATGGAGTACAAAAAGCATTTGAAAGACTTACTAGTGGTAGTGATGATGCTATTAAGATAATAATAAAACCATAATATTATTAATTAATTTAAAATATTATTATAAAGAACTGAATTATTTAGAAATTCTAGTTCTTTTTTTCTTTATAAAAATAAATAAATATGTTAGAATAATTTGTCTTGATGGAGGTGAGAATAAATGACTTATGATAATTTTGAACAATATAAGAAAAGAATTAGTGGTATGAGTAAATCTCAACTGCAACAATTATATAGTTTTATAGAGTCTTATTTTGAAAATACAAAAAAATATGGTCTTCAATATAGAGAAGGTCAGTTTTATATGGCTTTGAGTATATTTGATTCGATAGAGTCAACTAATCATTTAATAATTGAAGCTGGTGTTGGTATAGGGAAATCTTATGCTTATTTAATTCCTTTATTGTATTATTATAGTATTACTGGTAAGACATTTATTATTTCTACTTCTACTATTGCTTTACAAGAACAATTAGAAAAAGATATAAAAAAATTAAGTGAACAATTAAATATTCCTTTAAATATTACTGTCGCTAAAGGTATGACTAATTTTGTGTGTTTAAATAGACTTAAAAATATTTTAAGTAGAAAACATAATGAGATTTATGATGGAATAGATTTAGAAAAGCAAGATAGAAAATATTACCCTGATTTTAAAGATGATAAATGGGAAAAAATTTGTGTAGATAATTGTACTTATACTCGTTGTAAAAATTATAGTAAATGTGATTTTTATCAAAGAAGACAAGATATGAGAAATACCAGAGGAGCAATCATTTGTAATCATGATTTGTTAATTAATGATTTAGATAAAAAAGATTCTTTTGGAGAAAGACCTTTATTTCAAAATGTTGATTATATAGTGTGTGATGAAGCACATAATTTAGAAAATAAAGTAAGATCTTTTAATACTAAGTCTAAATATTTGAAAGGAATAAAGCATACAGTTAGAAGAATGATTGATGATTTAGCAAAATATGGTAATTTTGAATATGATTATGATGATATTGCTTCTAAAATTGATTTGCTGTATGAATTAATTTCAAAAAATGTTAATAAAAAAATAGATGAATTGAGGAGTAAAGGTATAGATTTAATAGATTGTAATGGGTTAGAATTTCCTTTTGATGAATCTATAAAAAAAATATCTTCTGAGATATTTGATATTTTAGATAATATGGGGATGTCCTTACAAATTTTAAATGATTATTTTTATGACTTTGAAGATATGTTAGAAGATATAGAGATGTTAAATATATTATCTCAAGGTGAAAAATGTAATTATGTATTATGGATAGAACATAAAAATAATAAAGATTATATTAATTATGCTCCTAAAAATATATCTGGTATTTGTAATTCATTATATTTTAAAAAATATCTAAAAAAGAAACCAACATCAATATTTACATCAGCTACTTTAAGCACCGGTAAGAATGATCATAATTAATTTACTAATGG
>JAZLAK010000138.1:0-7055 GCA_045613165.1 Bacilli bacterium
TTATTATTTTCTAATTCAAAATATATTTTTTCAGTATTTAATACATAACCTGTTGTAGCAGATTTTTCAACTAAATAATATTCCATACCCTTTATAATAGGAATATCATTTATGATAACTTTACCTTTTTCTGATGTTGTATAATTACCGATTAAAGTTTCTTCTTCACCATCAAACATATAAACTTCAATTATAGTATTTTCTAATGGTTTATTATTTGATGAATCAATTTTTGTAAATTCTAAATTTCCTTTCTTTAAATAATTATTGAAAGAAAATGATAATTTTACTATATCAGTATATTGGTCTTTATATTTTAATTCAAAAATATGTTCTTCGTTATCAATTAAATGGTTTTCATCTGTACTAGTTTCAACAAGTTTGTATTTTCCTAAATATAAATCATTAACAATGAATTTTCCGTTTATAGTTTTATATGTTCCTATAAGTGAGTCTTTTTCATATATTAATGTTCCATCTTGTGAATAAATATCATCATAAGCATATAAGTTGTAAGATACATCATTTAATAAAATTTCTTCATAAACAAATTTATTATCTTCAATCTTATAATCTTCGCCATATTTAATAATTTCTATTTCTGCTTTTACTTGTTTGTTTTCAAATTTAACTTCTAACATTACACCAAATTCTTTATCATATATAAAATTACTATTTTCATTTATAGAGAATTTTAAAGGTTTTGAATTCCAAACATATCCATCTATAATTTGGTCTTCTAATTCTATGATTTCATAATTTCCTAAACTTAAAGCATAAGGTGTAGTAAATGTACCATTACTTGTTTCAAATACGCATAAATTTGTCTGAATTGGATAAGTTATGTTTTGACAAACGAATTCATTAGTATCTGTGTTTCTAATCATGAATTTTATACCATCTCTAACTAAAACTTTTTGTGAGTCTTCATCAACTTTAACAACTTTTAATTTAGATGTAATTTCAGCATTAGAAATTATTTTTGTTATAGGTTCGCTATTATTGTTTTGAATTATAACTTCAAAATCTTCTACCTTTTCATAATATTGAGTAGAGTTTTTTTGTTTGAAGATATAAGTTCCATAAGGAAGAGTAATAGTAGCAAAACCTGAACGATTAGTAGTAATGCTAGAATAATATTTATTATTTGATTTTAAATAAATATCAAAAGTAATATTTGGTTCAGGTGTCATAATACCTGTTTCATTACTTGCATAAACTTTGAATAAATCAACTTTTCTTTTGATAATATTTTCTTTAACATTCAAATGAACGTGTAAGTTATTATTGCTTAATGAAAATCTATATTCTTGTGTATCAAGTAAATAACCTTTACTAGAAGTTCTTTCTTTTAAGATATATGTTTTATTTGGTGCTAGTATATTTCCACTTTCTGCATAAGAATTTTTATCAGTTGTTAATGTTGTAATTAAATTATAATTTTCATCATAAACATCATAAACAGCTCCTGATAAAACACCATCACTTAATTGTGGAATAGTAGAGTTAGTATCACTATCTAATTTATTAATACTAACTTTTCCACCAACTATATTAACATTTAAATTAATTTTTAACGGGTCTGCATTTCCCCTTACCATAACTCTTTGTGAATCAGGTGCATTATAAACAATTGGTGGAGTAGTGTACTTTGTTGCATTTCTAGTTAAAGTAAGTTTTGCACTGCCAACCCCTTTTGCAGTTATACTTAAATTATTAAGATTTTTACTTACTGAAATATTATTACTAACACTTTCAATATCATAATTTGCTAGAACACTATTGCTATCAGTTAGATTAATAGTTTCGCCAATTACCATATCTCTTGAAGTGTTTGAAAAACTAGGGCGTAGTAAATGATTATCAACTAATCTATTTAACTCAGCCATTTCTTCTTGAAAAATATCTATTCTATTTCCTTGCAATCTATCTGCAAAGAATATATCTTGTCCTAATGGTGCAACTTGCCAAATCATAAATTGAGTGACAGCATACCATTTTTTATCTGTATGACTAACATAGTCATCTACATAACCATATCCATAATAAGATAGTAATGTTATTCTTTGCCATTGTTCTTCTGTTAATTGAGCTACACTTGCTTGATTATAAGTAAAGCCTTCGTATAAAGTTTCTTCGTTTATACTAACACCTGGTTGAATACAATAAACAAATTGATTATCACTTGCTCTTGCAATTATATACATATAATCATAAGTATTTTTATCAGGGCCTAGTTTAGTGACATAAACATCAGGAACTTTATCATATTTTTTTATTAAATAATCATTATAAGTATTTGCATTAACTTTATTTGTAGAACAACTTAAAATAGTTAACAATACTGTTAAATATTTAAATATTCTTTTCATTATTTCCCCCTTTACTTATACATAAAAAAAATACCAATTAATTAATTGGTACGATTGTATAATCATAGTAATATTTTGTTTCATCATATAAAATTAATTGATAATATGTGTCGCCACAATCATCTTGATCACTAGAACAAAAATATCCATAACCTATATCATAATAAATTTTACCCATATCATCACATTTGCTTTCTGTATCAAACTGTGGTCTGAAACTAGTATAAAATTTCTTTGGAGTGCAACTTCTGTTAGTAGTAGTTGTAGTAGCAGATGTAGTAGGTGTACTAGTAGTAGTTTCAACTTTGTTTGAAGTTGTTGTACTTTCAGTTGTTTGAGGTTTTGTCGTATTTAAATTTTTTGTTGTAGTTTTACTACTTGATGATTGTGTAGATTTTGTAGTAGATATTTTTTTAGAAGTAATAGTTGTACTAGTATTTTGTTTAGTAGTTTTCTTTTTAGTAGTTGTAGTTTCTGTATTTTCAAATATTACATTTGTTATATTTGAAGTGGTTGTACTTTCTGTTGTAGAATTATTTGTATTTACAGGTTTAGGTTGCTTTTCTTCTTTATCAATATTTATAGAAAATATTAATGAAAGAATAAGAATAGTTAATAAGCTAATATAAAAGATTAGATTAATTATTTTGGATTTGGATTTTATCCATTGAAGAATTATTGTTAGCTTCTTTATGATAAACTATACCCCTTACAAAAGCACTTATAAAACCTATACAAATAATAACTAATAAAATTTTAAACAATTTATTCATAATAACAAGTCCTTTCTGCCTACATAATAACACGCTTATAAAAAAAATACAGCGCCTAAATGTTAAAAAAATTAAATTTCCATATCTTTTGTATTTTCTAATTCATCAGTTTTACTTTTTGATTGTAGGAAACTAACTTTTTCAACAGTAATATTTAATTGATTATCGTATTTAGATAATCTACCTTTAAGACCGACAAGGTCGCCTTTTTTGCAATACTCAAAACAAGTATCAGCCATTGGACCAAATATTGTGAAATCTATAAAATCAGTTTCATAAATTCCTTCGCTATTTTTAAATGCTCGTTGAACTGCTACTGTGTTAGTAGAGAAAACCTTTCCGTCTTTTTCAACTTTTTCAAAGTCTTTTGTTAATCTTCCTATTAAATAAACTAAATTTTGCATAATTTTTATACCCCCTTAAATTCTAAATTTAATCTTATTTTTTCTAATTCAATTAATAGTCTTTTTAATCTATCTTGATTTAGAGTTTGTTGAAATCTTTTCAACTTCATTTTTTTGTAAAAAATATTTAATAAATTTTCTACAAAGATAATATCTTCTAATCCGTCTATTATCTTTTTTTCTACATAATAATTATTAATATCTTTTTTCATAATTTTAAAGTATTGACAAGTTTTTATAATTTCTTTAATTAATTTTGTTTGTTCCATAATTATTTAAAGTACGCTAATATCCAATTAACAAATTGAACTACTAAATATACAGAAGCACCAGCAATTACTGTTGTCTTTATTCTTCTTAAAGAAGCTGCTTTTTGATGGTCTTCTGATGATACCATATATAAAATACAATCTTTTAATACGAAAAAGCCCGTAGCACCAGCCACGAACAATTTTAAATAGTTTGAAGCGTCATTAATTAAACGCAATATATTATTTAAGATACTATCCATTAATATAACCCCCTTTAAATAATAGTTGATAATTAGTTTTTAATTTTTTAATAGTTTTAAATTCTTGTAGTTCTGTTAAATTGTTTTGCTTTAAAATTTTCTTTTAATATATATAAAAACCAACCCCCTGATTTTTATATCAATACTTTAATATTTTTTTACACCCCCAATCTTTTGTGTAATAAAAAAAGATGTTATTAAAAACACCTTTATTTAAAACACATATAATCTAAACCAAGAGCACTTATAAATTTTATACTACCACTTTTTTTAATTTCTCGAACTTTTTCTCTACCATAATTAATTAGTTCAGCAATATCATCTTCTGATTTGTTTTTATAATAAGTTAATCTAAAAACTTGTTTTTCTAAATCATTTAATTTTCTCAAAGCGATAGTTATTTTAGATAACAATTTTCTTCTTTTATTTTCTAGTCTTGTCTCTAACATGAAATTCTTAATAGTACATATTTCAATTTGAGAATTGTTAACCGGAATAAATTGTTCGTATCTAACTCTTAAATCCATTGTAATAGATGGTATAGCAATTTTATCATCAGTTCTTTTTAAGTACTTAAATAATTTGAAAATATCAGAAATAATATTTCTTACTTTGATATAATCATACAAAGATAATTCGTTCCTTTCTAGTAGATTGTTTTCCATTTTATAAATGCCCCCGTTCCTAATATCCAAAGAAAAAGAGTAATAGATATTGAAAATACATTACTTCAAATAATCTATTACTCTTACATTATTAAAAACTTTTTGATTTTCTGATTTTTGGGGTACAAAACCCATTGAGACTTTATTTGTCACAAAAGGATTTTCATACATAATGTTAATAAGTGCAATCATAACATTGTTCCCCCAAGTTCATAAATCTAATTAATTTAATTGATTTTTATGATATACCAATAATTACCAAAAATCAAGCACTAAATAAGTATTTTGTTTAAAATATTAATTATTATGCTTAAAAGTAATTAAATAATGTACGAATATGAAAAAAACATCACTTCAAACATAAAAATAGCACTTTCGTGCAAGAAAGTGTTAAATCTATGAAGTGGTGATGTCTCTCTGGATACACTTATTTCATATTCTACCATAATTATAACACCACTTTGTCGGAAGTCAATTAGGAATAAATCCCGAAAAAAGTTGGTATAAAATGTCGTGTCAAACGCTCGCAAACCCTTATAGTACCTAGGAATTCACAAATAGATACTTTATAGGATACAGGGGGTATTGACAGATATAGATACTTTTTAATTTGAAAAAATTTGCGATAAAATGACAAAAATTGACAATTTGTGACAAACAAATATGATATTTTTGAATTGTGAAGGAGATGTATTTGATGTATCATTAATTAAATTATAAAGAAATAGATAAGTTTATAAAAAAATATCTTTATCCTTATGACTATTTTAAATCAAATATAATTAGTATTTCTTGTATTACTTATAAAGATATAAGCGAATATCTAATTAATAAAAAATTTATCTTAAGAGTTTATAATTAAAAAACAACTTCGTTTATTTTGAAGTTGTTTTACTTTATATATTTATTATTACTTTTACCAACTAACCAATCTAATGAAATATTATTTTTCTTTGCTAGTTCTAATGCAAAACTTGTCATTATAATTGTGTCGCCTGATTCATAACTAGATATAGTTGAGTGAGATGTATTAAATCTTTTAGCAAGAGCTCTCATAGAAATATCATTATCTTCTCTAAATTCTTTTATTCTTGAACCTACCAACTTATAATCTAATTCTTCTAATTTTATAGTCTTTTGATTTTTTCTAGTAAGTTCCATAATATAATCCATACTAGCATTCAATATATTTGATAATTTGTTTAATTGAACTAATGGAATTTGAAGAATATTATTTTCATATTTAGAATAGGTTGCTTGTGTAATATTTAACTTTTCTGCAATATCCTTTTGTGTATAATCTAAACTTTCTCTCAAAAATTCTAGTGTTTCATTCATTTATTATCACCAAAATAATTTTCTCATTATAAATATTTAAAATCTAAAAATATGCCAACATACGACCACTTGTGATATAATTAGAATGTAAAGAGAAAGGGAATATATGACAACAGATTTAAAATCAATTACTAGTTTTGATAAATATTATATTTATGATGTTATTAGAAAAAATATAATAAAATATAGGAAACAATTAAATTTAACTCAAAGAGAGTTAGCAGAAGGAATAGGACATTCTGAAGATTATATAACTGAAATAGAAAGCCCGACAAAGAAAAAAACTTTTAGTTTAGCAATAGTTTTTAAAATATCTATTTTTATGCAAATTCCTATTGAAGATTTTTTTAAGATGGATGAATAAAATTTAATTTTATTAATATAGATGCTATAATATTGATAGAAACATATTTAACTAAAAAATAATAAATTAGGTGAAATGAGGTATTATGAATGAAAGTATGTAATAATTGTGGGAATAGTTGTGATAAGAAAGATAAGTTTTGTGAGAAATGTGGTACAGAAATAATAAAAAAAAGTAGAGTGAAAGAAATATTAATATTGATTGTAATAGCAATTTTGTTATTAGTTTTATTTATTATTTTTCCGCCAATTATATGGTTATATATTATAGGTTGGTTTGTTTATGAATTTATATATTATAAAAGTGAATCATTTTTAGAAATAAAAGAAAGCATTAAAGATAATACTTTAAAATGTAATGAATTAAATTCTCATATTGAAGATTTAAAAAACTCTTATGTAGACATTAAAAGAATTGATTATGGAAGTGCAAATATTACAGATAATAGCAATTATAATTTTAAAAGACCTGAATTGAGAAAATTTAGAAATGAAAATAATATTTATAATTGTAGTTTAAGTGTTTGTAGAAATGCACAAAATCAACCTTTTAAATACATTTGTAAATACTTCAATATTGAAACAACTGAAGAATCTTTATCTAATTTTGAAAAAGTTTTAAATGATTT
>JAZLAK010000139.1:0-3391 GCA_045613165.1 Bacilli bacterium
TTTATTTTTATTAAATAAAATAATATATGTGATATATTGAAACTGAGGGATACTATGGGAAAAGCAAAATATCTTATTAAAAGAATATTAAAAATGAATTATAAACAATTTTTTGATACTATAGATACAGTTCATTCTAAAACTAATAAGAATAAATTAGCGATATTTATAGATATTATAAATTGTGGAATAAAATATCAAGCAGGTTATATAGATTATAATCTATTTGAAATGTATAACTTAACTAAAGAAGAAAGAAAAACAATAATAACAAGAGGAATAAATAATGAAATATTAAAAAAATATAATGATCAATCAAAAGCATATATATTTGAAGATAAAGCATTATTTAATAAACTATATGATAAATATCTAAATAGAGAATGGATATATTTAAAAGATAATTTAGAAGAATTTAAAGAATATTTAAAAAATAAAAAAGAAATAATAGTAAAACCTTTATCGCTTTCTTGTGGAAAAGGTGTAGAAAAAATTAAAGTAAGTGATTACGAACCAGAAGAATTATATAATCATTTAATAAAAACGGAAAGATTTTTAGTAGAAGATGTAGCTAAACAAAATAAAGAAATATCAAAAATATATCCAGAATCAGTAAATACAGTTAGAATTGTTACTTTAAATAAAAAAGTAGTTGCAGCATTTATTAGATTTGGTAATTTAGGAAATGTAGTTGATAACTTTAATCATGATGGAATGGTTACTACAATAAATATTGAAACAGGTATAGTTGAATATCCAGCATTAGATAAAAAGAAAAATATTTACGAAATACATCCATATACAAATGAAAAAATCATAGGTTTACAGATACCAATGTGGGATAAAGTAAAAGAATTATGTATTGAAGCATGTAGTGTAACACCAGAAATAGGCTATATAGGCTGGGATGTATGTGTTGGAGAAAAAGAACCTTGTCTAATAGAAGGAAATGATTTCCCAGGACATGATTTATATCAATTACCTATACATAGAAAAGATGGTACAGGTTTATTACCGATATTTAAAAAAGCAATGGAGGAAAAATAATGAAAATAGTAATAGCAACAGATCATAATGGAGTAAATGAAAAAGAAGCAATAATAAATAATTTAAAAGATACTTATGAAGTTATAGATATGAGTCAAAATAATACACCTACTGATGACTATCCAACATACGCTTTTGAAGTAGCTGAATACGTATCTAAAAACGAAGATGCAATTGGGATACTATTATGTGGTACAGGAATAGGTATGTCTATTGCTGCTAATAAAGTAAAAGGAATTAGATGTGCACATGTATCTAATATAGATGAATCTAAATTAGCGCGTTTACACAATAATGCAAACGTAATTGCAATGAGTTATAAAAATGATATAAACCTTATATTAGAATGTATCAATAACTTTATAACAACTGACTTTGCAAACGAAGAAAGACATATAAGAAGAATAAATATGATTACTGAATACGAGAGAGTTGATTAATATGAATGCGAAAGTATACATATACATATTAACAACACTTCTTTCAGCTTATACATTAACAGGGATTAATTTTAATAAATTTTGGAATTCAAAAAAAACCATAGAAGCAAGAATATTTATTATATTGTTAAGTTTAATAATGTCATATTTATTAACAAATTTTATAGTAGATTTCTTATCTTCAAGTAAAATAGTATGAGAAAAAACTTATTACTATATATAATAGTTTTAATATTAATTCCTATTTTTGTAGTAAGTATAATTTATAAATCACTAAGTAATGAAAAAATACATAATGATATAAAACAACCAACAACTAGAGAAATAACATCATATATAAAAATTAAAATAAATAAAAATAAAGAAATTAAAGAAATAGATTTAGAAGAATATATAATTGGAGTAGTTGCGGGAGAAATGCCTGCATCTTTTGAAATGGAAGCATTAAAAGCACAAGCAGTAACATCAAGAACATATGCTATGTATAAAATAAATAATACAAAAGAAAACTATGATATAGAGACAACTGTAGACGACCAAGTATATATAACTACTGATGAAATGAAAGAAAAATGGGGTATCGATTACGAACTTTACTACAATAAAATTAAAGATGCCGTTTCTTCAACTCAAAACTTAGTAATGAAAAAAGATAATAAAATATTTAAATCATATTACTTTGCAATGAGTAACGGAGCAACAGCTGACTCAAGTACAGTATTTGGAGAAACAACAACTATAAGTGTAGAATCTCCATGGGATAATGAATCTTTAAATAAATTCTTAGTTACAACCGACTTTACATCAACTGAAATAAGAAATAAATTAAACCTGAAAGAACCATTAGCTAACATAGAAATAATAAGTAGAGATAAAACAAATAGAGTTGAAAAAATAAAAGTTAATAACAAAACATATACTGGTATAGAATTTAGACAATTACTCTCATTACGATCTACTGACTTTACTATATCAAAAATAGAAAACACTTATTCTATAACAACAAAAGGTTATGGACATGGAGTAGGAATGAGTCAATACGGTGCTAATGGCATGGCAAAAGAAAACTATACTTATGATGAAATTCTTAAATATTATTACCAAGATATTGAAATAGATGAAATATAGTATAATTTCTTTTTTTTTGCTCATAATTCTACTAGGAAGGTGAAACATGAAAACAAAGAGATTAAAATTAAAAAGATGGGTTAGTGCAGGAATCTATGTATCGTTAATAGCAATAGTATTTATAAGTATGATATTTGTTAGTAATATGTTAGATAATAAATATGGAGATTCATTGAATTTATCATATATATTAAAAGATATGGTTGATACTGATATACCAGTTGCTAATATCAAAACAGATAAAGTAATAAAACCATTTGAAGCTGAAACTGTTGTAACTGATATAGATTTCTACGATAGAGATAGTGATAAAGAATCACAACAAAAATCTCTAATATTATATGAAAACACATATATGCCAAATACAGGAATATTATATTCAAGTGAAGAAACATTTGATGTATTAACAACTCTAGATGGAAAAGTATCAAAAATAACTAAAGATGAATTACTAGGTAATGTAGTAGAAATAACTCACTCACCATCTTTAATAACAACATATTATAGTATTGATAACGTAAAAGTTATAGAAGGACAAGAACTAAAACAAGGTGATGTAATTGGAACAAGTGGTAAAAATAATATAAGTTCAACAAGTGATAATATGATGCTTTTTGAAGTTAGTTTAAATGGTAATAATATAGATCCAGAAAATTATTATCAAACATCTATAGAAGACTTAATGAACTAAGTCTTTTTTCTATATTTAAAAGGATGTGATATATATAAAAAATAAAATAATAATAAAAATATTAGAAGATGAAAAATGGTTATAT
>JAZLAK010000140.1:0-14563 GCA_045613165.1 Bacilli bacterium
TAATAAAGTTTCTAAATTTAGTGATTATATATCTAATATTAATGTTGTCTTATTTAGCATAAACGATTTAAAATTGATTAAGGATACTCCTAGTACTAGAAGAAAGTTGATAAACTTAGAAATATCTCAATTAAATAATGATTATATTAAATATTTAAATTATTATAATAAAATTTTAAAACAAAGAAATTCTTATTTAAAAACTTTATATAATGGAAGAATTAATTATGATTATATATCAATTATAGATAATCAATTAATAGATTATGGTTTAAAGATTTATGAGATAAGAAAGAAATTTATTGATGAAATTAATAAGATTTTATCTGGTATTTATACTAAGTTAGGTGGAAATAATGATTTAAATATTTATTATAAAAGTGATTATGAATCTAAAACATTGGATGATTTATTAAATATTTATAGAGAAAATGTTAATAAAGATATTAATTTTGGTTCTACTCAATTTGGAATACATAGAGATGATTTTATATTTAGTATAAATAATCAAGAAATAAAGAATTTTGCGAGTGAAGGACAACAAAAAAATGCTGTAATATCTTTTAAATTAGCTGAATTAGAATTATTTAATGAAATTAATAAAGAATATCCAATATTAATATTAGATGATTTATTTAGTGAATTGGATATGAAAAAAGTTGAGAAAATTTTAAGTTATATTAGTGATGATGTTCAAACATTTATTACTACAACTGATTTAAAAAAGGTAAAAAAAAGTTATCTAAAGAATAGTAAAGTTTTTAAAATAGATAATTTTGGTATAAAGGAGAGTTTGTATGAATGAATATAATGATAGCGATATTCAAGTATTAGAAGGGTTAGAAGCTGTTAGAAAAAGACCTGGTATGTATATTGGTACAACAGATGTTAAAGGTTTACATCATTTAGTATGGGAAATAGTAGATAACTCTATAGATGAAGCTTTAGCTGGGTTTTGTAAAAATATAGAGATTATTATTAATAAAGATAATTCTATTACTGTTAAAGATGATGGTCGTGGTATTCCTGTTGGTATACATGCTAAGACTGGTATATCTACTGTAGAAACTGTTTATACAGTTTTACATGCCGGAGGAAAATTCGGTGGTGGAGGATACAAAGTATCTGGAGGATTACATGGTGTTGGTGCCAGTGTTGTTAATGCTTTATCAAGTTGGGTAACTGTTAGAGTTTATAAAGATGGTAAAATACATGAAACACGTTTTGAGAATGGTGGTCATACAGTTCAAAAATTAGAAGTAATTGGTGAATGCGATATTAATAGAACAGGAACTACTGTAACTTTTAAACCTGATCCTGAAATATTTGATACTGAAATATATGATTATGAAACATTAAAAGTAAGAGTAAGAGAATTAGCATTCTTAAATAAAGGTTTAAGATTGACTTTAAGAGACGATAGAGATGAAGAAGATACTACTGGTGATAATTTCTTATATGAAGGTGGTATTGCTGAATATGTAAGATTTTTAAATCAACATAAAACTCCTATTCATAATGAAATTATACATTTAGAAGGAGAAGAAGCTGGTATTATCTTTGAAGTTGCAATGCAATATAATTCTGGTTATACTGACAATATTTATTCTTTTGTTAATAACATAAATACTCATGATGGTGGAACACATGAAGAGGGTGTTAGAAGAGCATTAACTAGATTAGTTAATAATTATGCAAGAAAAACAAACATGTTAAAAGAAAAAGATGAATCTTTAACTGGTGAAGATGTTAAAGAAGGATTAACTATGATAGTTTCTTGTAAACATCCAAATCCACAATTCGAGGGGCAAACAAAAGGTAGATTAGGTAATAGTGAAGTAAGAAAACTAGCAGATAGCGTTTTTTCTAAAGGTTTTGATAGATTCTTGATGGAAAATCCAAACGAAGCTAAAATCATAGTAGAAAAGGCTATGTTAGCTAGTCGTGCAAGAAGTGCAGCTAAGAAAGCTCGTGAAATTACAAGAAAAAGTGATTTATCAGTAAATAGTAATTTCTTTGGTAAATTAAGCGATTGTAAGAGTAAAGATGCTAAAATAAGTGAAATATTCATAGTCGAAGGGGATAGTGCCGGTGGAAGTGCTAAAAAGGGTCGTGATTCTATGACTCAAGCTATACTTCCATTAAGAGGTAAAATTCTAAATGTTGAGAAAACTAGATTAGATAGAGCTTTAGGTAATGAAGAAATAAGAACTATTATTACTGCTTTTGGTACTGGTATAGGACAAGAATTTGATTTATCTAAGTTAAGATATAATAAGATAATAATAATGACCGATGCAGATGTTGACGGTTCTCATATTAGAGTATTACTTTTAACGCTATTTTATAGGTTTTTTAGACCGATTGTTGAGAATGGGCATGTTTATGCAGCTCAGCCTCCTTTATTTAGAATAATGCACGGAAAAACACGTAAATACGTATTAAATGAAGAAGAGAAAGAAAGATATTTAGCATCATTACCAGAAAATGTTCGCGCTAGAGCAGAAATTGCTCGTATGAAAGGTCTAGGAGAAATGGATGCTGAAGAATTAAACGAAACAACAATGGATATTGAAAAGAGAATACTAAGAAAAATTACAGTAGATGATTGTATGGCTGCAGATGCTGTATTTGCAAAGCTTATGGGTGATGAAGTAGAACCTAGAAGAAGATTTATAGAAGAAAATGCAGGATATGTACAAAATTTAGACATTTAGGAGGTGAATTGGTATGAAAGAAAATGAAGAAAATTTAGAAATTACTCAGGAGGAAACTGAAATAATGGAAGAAATCATTGAAGCTGAAGAAACTGAAGCGAGTGAAGATGATAATAAACCAAGTTTCAGTGGCTATTTTCATGAAAGAGATAGATTAGCTGAAAATAATATTGTTAATGAAGTTGAAACATCGTTTTTAGAGTATTCTATGAGTGTTATTGCATCTCGTGCTTTACCTGATTTAAGAGATGGTTTAAAACCTGTTCATAGAAGAATTTTATGGTCTATGTATGAATCTGGATATACACCTGATAAACCACATAGAAAATCAGCTACAACTGTTGGGTATGTTATGGGACATTATCATCCACATGGAGACTCATCAATTTATGAAGCGATGGTTAGAATGGCTCAAGATTTTAACCAACGTTATTTATTAGTTGATGGACACGGAAACTTTGGTAATATTGAAGGTGATGGAGCAGCAGCAATGCGTTATACAGAATCAAGATTATCTAAACTTTCATTAGAATTGTTAAGAGATATTAATAAAGATACTGTAGATTTTGATCCAAACTTTGATGAAACTCAAAAAGAACCAAAAGTTTTACCTTCTAGATATCCAAATATTTTAGTAAATGGTACTATGGGTATTGCAGTAGGTATGGCAACTAATATTCCACCTCATAATTTGGGAGAAGTTATAGATGGATGTATAGCATATATAGATGATCCTGAAATTGATACATTAGGTTTAATGAATCATATTAAAGGTCCAGATTTTCCAACTGGAGGTATTATTTTAGGAAATTCAGGAATAAAACAAGCTTATGAAACTGGTAAAGGTTCAATAACAATAAGAAGTAGAGCGACTATAGAGGAAGTTAAAGGACATCAATGTATTATAATTAACGAAGTTCCTTATGGTGTTAATACTATGGAATTAAAAAATAAGGTTGCTGAGTTAGTTCATAATAAGGTTATAGAAGGTATTAGCGATTATCATACAGATTTAAAAGATGGTGTAAAGATAACTATTACTTTAAAGAAAGATGCGAATGCACAAGTAGTATTAAATAACTTATATAAGCATACTAATTTTCAAACTTCTTTTGGTATAACTCTATTAATGTTAGATGGTTTAACACCAAAGACACTAGGATTAAAAGATATTATTTCTAAATATATTGACCATCAAAAAGAAGTTATTATTAGAAGAACTAGATTTGATCTAAAGAAAAGTGAAAATAGAGTTCACATATTAGAAGGTTATAAGATTGCATTAGATAATATTGATGAAGTTATTAAGATTATTAAAGGTGCTGATACAGACCAAATAGCACGTGAACAATTAATGAAACGTTTTGGTTTAAGTCAAATTCAAGCTGATAGTATTTTAGAATTAAAATTACGTAGATTAACAGGTTTAGAGAGAAATAAAATAGAGGAAGAACTTAATAATTTACTTAAATTAATTGAAGAATTAAAAGCTATTTTAGCTAGTGAACAAATGGTTCTAGATATAATCAAGAAAGAATTATTAGAAGTTAAGAATAAATTTGCTGATGAACGTAGAACTTCAATAGATATGACCGCGATAGATTATATTGAAGATGAATCTTTAATTCCTCAAGAAAATATTATTGTTACTTTAACAAATAAAGGATATATCAAACGTTTGTCCGCTAATTCTTATAAAACACAACATCGCGGAGGTGTAGGTGTAAAGGGAATGTCAACTAACGAAGAAGATTATGTCGATCATATGATCAATTTATCAACTCATGATTACTTATTGATATTTACAAATAAAGGTAAAGTTTATAGAATGAAAGGTTATGAAATTCCTGAATTCAGTAGACAAGCTAAAGGATTACCAATTATTAATCTATTACAAGTTGAAAAAGACGAAGTTATCAACAGTCTAATAAAAATGTCGCCAGAAGAAGAATCTAAGTATTTAGTATTTGGTACTAAGAAAGGTTTTATAAAGAAGACATTAATTAGCGAGTTTGAAAACATTAGAAACAGTGGTAAAATTTGTATTTCTTTAAGAAACAATGATGAATTAATAGGTGTTAAAAAATCTACTGGTAATGACTATATAATGATGGCTTCTACAGAAGGACGTATGGCTGTATTTATGGAAGATGAAATAAGAGTTATGGGGCGTACAGCTTCTGGAGTTAGAGGCATCAACTTAAATGATGCTGATTGTGTAGGTTTAGAAGTAGTTACATTAGATGATAATATATTAATAGTAACTAGAAATGGTTACGGTAAGAAAACTCTTGTAAATGAATTTAGAACTACAAAACGTGGTAGCAAAGGTGTTAAAGCATTAAATATTACCGACAAAAACGGACCTTTAGTAGCTTTCAAGATTATTGAAGGTGAACAAGATTTAATGATTATAACTAATTCAGGTATGCTTATTAGATTATCATTAGAACAAATTAGTCAATTAGGTCGTGTTACACAAGGAGTTAGATTAATAAATTTAAAAGATAAACAAATAGTTTCTACTATAAGTATTGTAGATAAAGAAGAAGAAATCATAGAAGAAGAGATTAATAATAAATAACAATTAATCTCTTTTTTAATGTTTCACGTGAAACATAGATTGTGGAAAAAGTTTAATATAAATTAAATATAGATGTTAAAAACTAATATTTATATATAAAAACATGTTAATAATTCATAATATTATAATTTAATGTTTCACGTGAAACATTAAATATGTGGATAACTTGAAAACATTATATCAAAATGATAAAATTATATTGTGCAATTAATGCTGTTATAAACTGGTCAGGACGGGAACGTAGCAGCCATATTAATAAGTATTAATGTGCACTTTTTTTATGGAGAAAAAGTTATGAAAAAAGAGTATTATGATATTTTATATAAGCTTGCATTAAAAGCATATAAGAAAAATGAAATGCCTGTTAGCGCAATTTTGGTTAAAAATAATAAGATTATTGCAAAGGCATATAATAGAAAAAACATTAGTAATAATCCTTTGTATCACGCGGAGATATTATGTTTGCAAAAGGGTTATAAAAAATTAAAAAGATGGAATCTAAATGATTGCAGTTTATATGTTAGTTTAGAACCATGTGATATGTGTAAGATATTGATAGAGGAATCTAGAATTGATCAAGTATATTTTCTTTTAAATAAAGGTAAAAATAATAATAAATACACTAAAACAAGATACGAACAAATGTATGCAAATGAAGGAGAAAAATTTAAAAAATTAATAGATAAATTCTTTAAAAAAATAAGAAAATAGGTTATTTATAAAGGGTTATATGTTATAATTATTGTGTAGGAGGTTTTTATGGATTATAAAGTATTTTATAGAAAATATAGGCCTAAAAACTTTAATGAATTAGTTGGACAAGATAGTATTAAAGATATATTGGTTAACTCAATTAAATTAAATAAAATAGCTCATGCTTATATATTTACAGGGCCTAGAGGGACAGGAAAAACAAGTACTGCAAAGATTTTTGCAAAAACTTTAAATTGTATTGATAACAGTAATGGAGTTTCATGTGATTTATGTGATATGTGTAAATCCTATAATGAATCAGCTGATATTATAGAGATTGATGCTGCAAGTAACAATGGTGTAGAAGAGATCCGTTCTTTACGTGATAGTGTTAAAATAGCACCATATAATTCTAAATATAAGGTTTATATAATAGATGAAGTTCATATGTTATCTAATAGTGCTTGGAATGCCTTTTTAAAGACTTTAGAAGAACCTCCAAGACATGTAATATTTATTTTGGCGACGACTGAAATAAATAAAATTCCAGATACTGTAATGTCTAGATGTCAACGATTTGACTTTACTAAAATTCCTCAAAACTTAATGTTAGAACACTTGTCAAACATATGTAAAAAAGAAAATATTAATATTACTGAGGAAGCATTGAAAGAAATTTCTAAATTGTCAAATGGTTGTCTAAGAGATGCATTAAGTTATTTGGATAAGATATCTAAATATAATATTGAGATTACAGTCGATTTAATAGAAGAAAACTTTGGTATTTTAAATACTGCAAAATTGGAAAATTTGTTTAATTCTATTGATAATGGAAATGTTAAAGAAATTAATAATTTATTAGATGAAATAAGTGTTAGTGGTATAACTCCTTTGAATTTTATAAATGAATTTGTAGAGTACTTATTAAATAAGATAATAAACGGCGAAACTAATAAAGTCAATGATATTAAAGAGTTAATATATAAATTGAATAACTTAATAATTAATTTTAATTCTGTTGTAAATCCTTTTACACTTATAAAAGTAGAACTTATTTCTTTAAATTATTTCCCGGGAAATAATTTTGTGGATATTTCCCATAAAAAAGAAAATATTGTAAATGAAAATGTAAATGTGGAAAATTATGAAGTTTTAAACAATACTGCAATAATAGAAGAAGTTAATAGAGAAGAAAAAGAAGATAAAAAAGAATTAGAAATAGAAAAGTCTAGTATTAACTTTGATAAAATTAAACAAATAAGAATAAATAATAGTTTTGCTGGAGCTTCTAAAGAAGTTAAGGTTGAATTTATGAATAAATGGAAAGAATTTTTAAATAAATTAAATATAGATAGTGATTACAATACATTAGGTTATGTTGAAAACGCTAATATTGTTGTAGTTTCAAAAACAAATACTATGTTTGCTTTTGAAAAGGAGAGTGAATCGCTATTATTTAATACAAATTTAAGTGTTATAGAAGATAAGTTTAATGAATTAAATAACTTAACTTCTAAATTTATATCCCTTTCTAATGAAGAATGGAATGTGGAAAAAAATAATTTTATCAACAATAAAGATAAAAAGTATGAATATATAGAAGAAATTGTTGAAGAAGAAAGTTTTGAAGCTAAGGATTTGGCGGAAGATATATTTGGAAATGATATAATAGAAATTAGATAGGAGAATATGTTATGAATATGAATAGTTTGATGGCGCAAGCTCAAAAAATGCAAAAAGATATCCAAAAGAAACAAGAAGAAATTAATTCTATGACTTTTATTGGGGAAAGTGAATGGGTTGAAGTAACTTTAACTGGTAATAAATCAGTAGTAAAAGTTAATATTAAAGATAAAAAAACTATGGATGAAGAAGATTTAGAATGTTTAGAAGATATGATTAAAATAGCTATAAATGATGCATACAAAAAAATTGATAATGAAATTGAGAAAAAGTTAGGTATGTATGGTAAATTAGCGGGTGGATTATTCTAATGTATCCTGATATTTTGGTAAAAACTATTGAATACTTTAAAAAATTTAATGGTATAGGTGAAAAAACAGCAGAAAGATTATCATTATCTGTATTGGAAATGTCAAGTGAAGATGTTGATAATTTTTCTAAAAGTATTATTGAATTAAAAGAAAAAATAGTTAGATGTAAAGTCTGTGGACATATAACTGATAACGAGGTATGTTCTATTTGTGCAAATAAATTTAGAAATGATAATTTAATTTGTGTAGTAGAAGATTATAAAAGTGTATTTATGTTTGAAAAAACAGGCAATTATGAAGGTAAGTTTCATGTTTTAAATGGTGTTATATCTCCTATAGATGGTATAACTCCCGATGAATTGAATATAGGTACTTTATTAGATAGAATTTCAAAATTAGATGGGGAAAAAGAAGTTATAATTGCTTTAAAACCATCTATAGAAGGGGAAGCAACTACATTATATTTGAAAAAAGTTTTAGAAAAGTATAATGTAAAGATTACACGTCTTTCTTATGGAATTCCTATGGGTGTTGAAATAGATTATTTAGATTCTATTACATTAGATAGAGCCTTAAAAGATAGAAAAGATATTTAAAAATAAACTGCATATTATTTTATAGGTGATACTATGAAATTATTTAAGTTCGTTAAAAGATTATTCTTTTCTTTAGTTTATTTATTTGCTATTAATTTATTTTTATCTAAGCTTGGTTATAATATACCTTTGAATATATTTAGTATAATTATTGTGTATATTTTTAGATTTCCAGGTTTAATATTACTTTTATTTTTAAGTAGGTGGTAAAAGTGTTTATTTCAAAAAAATTTGATGAAATAAGAGTTGAATTTGATAATAAAAAAAATTCTCATTCGTATATGTTTTATACAAATGATTTTTTTAGTTGTCAAAATGATGTGAATACTTTAATAAAAGATTTATTTAAAGTAGAGAATTTAGAATCAGTAAATACTGATTTAGTAGTAATTAAAAGAAGTGAAAAGAAAAATATTTTAAAAGAAGATATGCAAGATTTAAAGAATTTTTTTCAAAATACTAGTTATTTTAATAATTATAGAGTTTATATAATAGAGGAAGCTCATAAATTAAATTCTACAACTTCTAATATGATTTTAAAGTTTTTAGAAGAGCCAATGGACAAAGTTATAGCTTTTTTTATAACAACAAATTTAGATGCTGTTTTACCAACTATAAAAAGTAGATGTCAAATCGTGAATGCTTTTTATGAAAGTTCGATTAACAATCAACAAAAAGATATTACTATATTAAAAGATTTTTTATATAATAATGATAAATATTTTGGTATAGTTAAAGCAAAGAAATATTTTGAAAAATATGATCGAAATGAATTGATAGAACTATTTATGGCATATTTAGATTTTTGCTATAGAAATGAGCTGAATGCTAAACAAATTGAAGAAATAAAGATAGTGAATAGAGCGATAGGCTTATTAAATAATAATGTGAATGTAGATTATGTATTTGATTATATATTTTTAGAAGGTGGTGCTAATAGATGAATTTAGTAGCAATAAAATTTAAAAGTGATGGTAAATCATATTATTTTGATAGTAATGATTTAGAATTAGAAAAAAATGAATATGTATTAGTTGAAACAGAAAAAGGTGTACAATTAGGGATAGTAAGTGATATAAATATTGATACTGAAAAGTTAAATCTTAATAAGGAGTTAAAGAAAGTAATAAAAAAAGCTAGTAAAAGTGATTATGATTTATATTTAAAAAATTTAAAAGAAGCTGAAATAGTTTTAATAGAAACTAGAAAGAAAATAGAAAAAGAACAAATTCCTATGAGATTAATTGACGCTATGTATACATTTGATAAAAAACAATTAATATTAAATTTTGTTGCTGATGAAAGAATTGATTTTAGAGACTTAGTAAAATATTTAGCTGCTAAATATAAGACACATATTGAATTACATCAAATGGGTGTTAGAGATAAGGCAAAAGAAATCGGTGGAATAGGTCAATGTGGTATGCCATTATGTTGTAAAACATTTAAAGGTAATATGGATGGTATTTCAATAAATATGGCTAAGAATCAAAGCATTTCTTTAAATCCTTCTAAAATTAATGGATGTTGTGGTAGATTATTGTGTTGTTTGTCATATGAAGATGAAGTTTATACTGAACTTAAGAAAGAATTACCGAAAATAAATGAAAAAATTAAAATTGATGATAGTTTAGGTAAAGTGGTTAAAGTTGATTTGTTGAAAAAAAGAATTATTGTTGATATCGATGGTGAAGAAAAAGTAGTTGATTATAATGATAAATGATTTATTAAATTATGATTTAAAAATATATCAAGATATTGATGCTTTTAAATTTTCTATAGATTCAGTGTTGCTTGCTGAGTTTGTTAATATAAATTTTAGAGCTAAAAATATAATTGATTTTTGTAGTGGGAATGCTCCTATACCTATGATTTTATCTACTAAATTTAATAAAAATATTGTTGGAGTAGAAATACAGAAAGATATTTATAGTTTAGGTTTAAAGAGTATTGAGTATAATAAGATAGAAAATATTAAATTTTTAAATATGGATGTAAAAAATTTGTGTAATTATTTTGATTATAAATTTGATATAATTACTTGCAATCCACCATATTTTAAGTATAATAATGATTCTATTATTAACGTTAATAGTAGTAAAGCAATTGCAAGACACGAAATTATGATTACTTTAGAAGATATTATATCTATATCTTCTAAAATAATTAATGATAGTGGAAGTTTATACTTAGTTCATAGATGTGATAGATTAGTTGAAATATTAGATTTATTAAAAAAATATAATTTTGGTTTAAGACGTTTACAATTCGTTTACGATAGTATGAATAGTCAATCTTGTTTTTTATTAATAGAGGCTAAATATAAATGTAAAGATGATTTAAAAGTTTTAGAGCCATTGTATATTGATAAATATTTGGAGGGAAAATGAAGTTAATAGTTGGTTTAGGGAATCCTGGTAAAGAATATGTAAATACTCGTCATAATATTGGTTTTATGTTAATTGATAAATATTTAGGCGATGTAAAATTTAAAGAAAAGTTTAATGGTTTATATTATGAAACTAATAGTTTAGATAAAGTTATATTTTTAAAACCACAAACATTTATGAATAATTCTGGAGAATGTGTTGTTAAATTTGCTAAGTATTATAATATAAAACCTGAAGATATATTAGTTATTCAAGATGATTTAGATATAAATGTTGGTAAATATAAATTTAAAATAAATAGCAGTAGTGGTGGGCACAACGGGATAAAATCTATTATTAATAATTTAGGTACTGATAGTTTCTTTAGATTAAAGATTGGTATATCCAATACAAGAAAAAATGACGTTATTGATTTTGTTTTAGGAAAATTTAGTAAAGAAGAAATGAATAGCATTGATTTTGATGAGTTAATAAAAGCAATTGATGATTTTATAAATTATGATTATAGTTATGTAATGAATAAATATAATGGAAAGTGATATAAATGTTTAAAGAATTATTTGAGTATAAGAATAATTTAACAGTATCAGGATTGAGTAATGCATTAATTAATGAATATATATTAAATTTTTATGAAAATAATGATAATGATTTATTAATTGTTGCAGATTCTTTATTTGATGCTAATAAGATTTATAAAAGTATACATAAGATATGTAAAGATGTATACTTTTTTCCAATGGATGAATTTGCAACAGTTTTAGCCATATCAAGTTCTCCAGATTTAAAAATAATTCGTATTGATACTTTAAATCAATTAAAAAAGAAGAAAAATATTGTTGTTACTAATTTAAGCGGATATTTAAAATATATAGATAAAAAGATAGATACATTAAAAGTTGATTTTAATACCAAAAGAGAAGATTTATTAAAATTTTTAGATGATAATTCATATGTAAAAACTAATTTAGTTACTACAACTGGAGAATATGCAGTTAGAAGTTTTATAATTGATTTATATCCTTTAAATTATGAAAATCCTATAAGAATTGAGTTTTTTGGTAGTGATATAGAATCAATTAGATTTTTTGATAGTGAAACACAAATATCTAATAAGAATATTGATGAGTTTGAACTGTATAGTTTTAATGATAAAGTTAGTGAAAATAAAGAGAATATTATAAATAAATTAAATAACCCTTTTGTATTCTTTGTTGATTATAAAAAAATACAGAAGTCTTTCAATGATTTTCAAGGTTCTAAAAATGAATTTGAAATAACTATTGATAATAATATTTTTAATGAATTTGAAAGTATTAATGTGGAAAAACAAATATTTATTAACACATTAGATGATGCACCAGTTTTAAATGATATAAAAAAATATCAATCTATGAGTGTTATAAATTTTAATAATAGTTTTGATAATTTAGAACAGTATGTAAGAAATATCATAGATGATAAAATAGTAGTATTTATGTTGACTAATGAAAATTTAATTAATAAGTTAATAAGTATTTTTGGTAATGAAATATCTTTTAATAGTACTTTAAAGGGCAGAATTAATATAGTAAAGAAAGATATTGATGAAGGGTTTATTTTTGATAATTTAGTAGTTATATCTCAATATGATATTGAAAATATTAAGAAGCAATCTATATTTATAAATAAATATAATATTGGTAGAAAAATAAAAGGTTTTGAAGATTTAAAAAAGGGAGATTATGTAGTTCATGTTATACACGGTATTGGGCAATATCAAGGGCTTGTAACATTAGAAAAGAATAAGTTAAAAAAAGATTATTTATTAATTAATTATGCTGGTAACGATAAAGTATATATTCCAGCACAAAAAATAGAAACTATTTATAAATATAGTGATGGAGACTCTAATGTTCCTACTTTAAATAGTTTAAGTAGTTCTAATTGGCAAAAGACTAAGGCTAGGGTTAGAACTAAGATTAAAGATATTTCTAATGAATTGATAAAATTATATGCTGAGAGAGAATTAGTAAGTGTTGAAAAGTATTTGAATTTTCCTGAAGAATTAATATTTGCAAATGATTTTGAATATGAGGAGACTTCTGATCAAATAAAGTGTATTAATGAAATATATAAAGATTTAGAAAGTAATAAACCGATGGACAGGTTGTTATGTGGTGATGTAGGTTTTGGCAAGACTGAAGTAGCTATTAGAGCTATGTTTAAAACAGTAATTAATAATAGACAAGTCGCTTATTTATGTCCTACAACTATCTTGGCCAAACAACAATATGAAAATTGTATTAAAAGATTTAGACATTTTCCTGTAAATATAGAGTTATTAAATAGGTTTACATCGACTAAAGATTTCAATCGCATAAAAGAAGGTTTAAAAAAAGGAAGTATAGATATTGTTATTGGAACACATAAGGTATTAAATAAGGAAATAGAGTTTAAAAATCTAGGTTTACTTGTTATTGACGAAGAACAAAGATTTGGTGTATCTCAAAAAGAAAAAATAAAACAATTGAAGAATAATGTAAATGTGTTGACGCTTTCAGCAACACCAATACCAAGAACTTTAAAACTTGCTATGAGCGGTGTTAAGGATATGTCAATCATTGATACTGCTCCTATTAATAGGTATCCGGTTCAAACTTATGTAGTACCTGAGAATGATTATCTTTTAAAAGAAGCAATATATAAAGAATTGTCAAGAGATGGTCAAGTATATATTTTAAATAATAATATAGAAGCATTAGATAATGAATATACAAAAATAATGCAATTAGTGCCGGATGCAAAGGTATGCATTGCACATGGTAGAATGGATAAAGATAAACTTAATGAAGTAATTAATGATTTTATTGAAGGAAAATATAATGTTTTACTTTGTACAACTATTATTGAAACTGGAATAGATATACCTAATGTAAATACTTTAATTATTAAAAATGCTGATAGATTTGGACTTAGTCAACTATATCAAATTCGTGGTAGAGTTGGTAGAAGTGATAAAATTGCTTATGCTTATATGATGTATGAGAAAAACAAAATGTTGAATGATATTGCGGTTAAAAGATTGCAAACTATTAGAGATTTTACTGAATTAGGCAGTGGTTATAAAATTGCTATGAGAGATCTTTCAATTAGAGGTGCAGGTGAATTGTTAGGGAGTACTCAGTCTGGTTTTATAAGTTCTATTGGAATTGATTTATATATGGATATGGTTAATGAAGAAATAAATAGAATAAAAGGTATCGAAATTGAAGATAAAGAAGCTGATGAAAAAACTTTATTAGATGTTAATACTTCTATTTCGGTAGATTATGTAGATGATGAATCTTTAAGAATTGAAATACATAAGCTAATAAATGAAATATATTCTAAGGAATCTTTTGAAAAGGTTAAAAATGAGATAGAAGATAGATTTGGTAAAATTAATGATGATATTATAAATTATATGTATGAAGAATGGTTTCAAAAAGAAGCTAAGAGTTTAAATATAGAAAATATTAAATATATTGGAAATAATGTAGAAATAGAATTTCCAGAAGAGATTTCTAATAATATAGATGGAGAAAAGTTATTTTTACAAATATATAGT
>JAZLAK010000141.1:0-6970 GCA_045613165.1 Bacilli bacterium
AACGACAAAAACAACAAAAAAATTCAATTACCACTTGATATTATAGAATCAAAGGAGTACACATATTTAGTATTTAAAAAAGATAATAAAATAAAGTCAAATAAATATAATTATATTCTAAAAGATAGAGTGAATATAAAAAACTTTGGAACAATAGAATATATTGAAGATACTATAGAAAAAAGTAACTATGTAATTAAGTTAAATAGTAAAGATATTACATTACCAATTATCATAAGAACTAAAGAAGAAAGTGATGTAATAGAAGTAAAAAACTTAAATGGTAGCAAAAAAATCAAGAAAATATTTATTGATGAAAAGATAAATAAAGACTTAAGAGACAGTTGGCCAATAGTAACTGATAGTAAAAACAATGTGCTATGGATACCTGGTATAAAGAAGAGTAAATTTGATTGTTATAATAAATCTTTTTATGATATAATTATAAAGTACACAAAAAAGGAGAATAAAAATGAAGAAAAATAATGTAACAAAACAAACAATGCCTTATTTAATACTATTACTTGTTATATTAGGTACTTTAGTATTCTATAATATAGGCCAAACAAAAGTTAATAAACTTACTTACGACGAACTTATTACTGAATTAAGTAAAGATACTGTTGAAAAAATTGAAGTAACTCCAAAATCAAACGCAGGAGTATATTATATTACTGGTAAATTAGAAGATTATTCTAAGAATGAAGAATTTAGAGTAAACGTTCCTTTATCAGAAACTGTTATAGATAAAATTTTATCTTATGCAGATAATAATGAATTTGAAGTAAAAACAAATACAAATCCAGAAAATTCAAGTTTAGTAACTATATTAGTTAATGTTGTGCCATTTATATTATTAATTGCAGCAACATTCTATTTATTCTCTAAAATATCTGGTGGGAATAAAAATTCAATGGATTTTGGAAAAAGTAGAGCAAAACTTAGTGAAGACGGTGGAAGAGTAAGATTTACTGATGTAGCAGGATTAAATGAAGAAAAAGAAGAAGTTGCAGAACTTATTGACTTCTTAAAGAATCCTAAAAAGTTCCAAAAATTAGGAGCAAGAATTCCTAAAGGAGTATTATTAGTTGGTCCTCCAGGAACAGGTAAAACTTTACTTGCAAAAGCTGTTGCAGGTGAAGCAAATGTTCCATTCTACTATATAAGTGGTAGTGACTTTGTAGAATTATTCGTTGGTATTGGAGCAAGCCGTGTTAGAGATATGTTTAAACAAGCAAAACAATCTGCACCATGCTTAATATTTATTGACGAAATAGATGCAGTAGGACGTCAAAGAGGAACTGGTTTAGGTGGTGGGCATGATGAAAGAGAACAAACTCTAAACCAATTACTAACTGAAATGGATGGTTTTGGTGCTAATGAAGGAATTATAATTATTGCAGCAACAAATAGACCAGACGTATTAGACCCAGCATTATTAAGACCAGGTAGATTCGATAGACAAGTTACAGTAAGTTTACCTGATCAAAAAGAAAGAGAAGCAATATTAAAAGTTCATGCAAAAGATAAAACATTTGCTGAAGATGTTAATTTAGAAAATATATCTAAACGTACTCCAGGATTTAGTGGGGCAGATTTAGAAAATCTTCTTAACGAATCAGCACTATTAACAGTTAGAAGAAATAAAAATGCTATTACAATGGACGAAATAGATGAAGCCACTGATAGAGTACTAATGGGCCCTGCTAAAACAAGTAGAAAAATTACTGATAAAGAAATGAAACTTGTTTCATTACATGAAGCAGGACATGCAGTTATAGGTTTAAAATTAGAAGATGCTAACGAAGTTCATAAAATAACAATCATACCAAGAGGTATGGCTGGTGGATATACAATGATGTTACCAAAAGAAGAAAAAATTGCTATAGCTACTAAAAAAGAATTATTAGCAAGCATTACAGGACTTTTAGGCGGCCGTGTAAGTGAAGAATTATTCTTTGGCGAAATATCAACTGGTGCAAGTGATGACTTCTCTAGAGCAACAAAAATTGCAAGAAGTATGGTTACTGAATATGGTATGAGCGACTTAGGACCAGTTCAATTAGAACATAAAGAAGAAGGAGTTTTCTTAGGTAGAGATTACAATAAAACAAGAAACTTTTCTGATAAAGTTGCACTAGAAATAGACCAAGAAGTTAGAAAAATTGTTAATGAATGTTACGAAAAAGCAACTAAGATTTTAAAAGATAATGAAAAATTAGTTAAATTATTAAGTGATACATTAATTGAAAAAGAAACAATAACTAAAGAAGAAATAGATGAATTAGTTGCAACTGGAAAATTATCTTCAAAAAACAATGAAGAAAAAACTGAAGTAAAAGAAGAAAAAAAGAAAACTACAAAAAAATCAAACAAAGATACTACAAAAGAAACTAAATAAAATAGTTTCTTTTTATTTTCTAAAAATCTGCTAAAAACATTTAGACAATTAAATATATATATGATAAAATTAGATATGTATAAGAAGTAAAAAAAGGCAGTGATAAAATGACAAAAATAATATCTTTAGTAAATCAAAAAGGTGGTGTAGGTAAAACTACTTCAAGTATAAATTTATCAGCATCGTTAGGTAAACTTGGGAAGAAAACTCTTTTAATAGATTTAGACCCACAGGGAAATGCAACTACTGGCTTAGGAATTAATAAAGGAGAAATTGCTTATAGTGTATATGATGTTTTAAGTGAAAAATGTGATATTAAAAAAGCAATTATAAAAACTAAGTTTACAAACCTTTCTATTTTACCAGCAACAATTAACTTAGCAGGTATAGATATTGAATTAGTAGAAAAAGCTTATCAAGATTCAACATTCAAAAAAAATGAACAACTAAAAGAATCTTTAAAAGAAGTTGAAGACAAATATGATTATGTAATTATTGATTGTCCCCCTTCATTAGGTTTATTAACAACGAATGCTTTAGTAAGTAGTAATTCAGTTATTATACCAGTTCAATGTGAATTCTTTGCACTAGAAGGTATTACACAATTATTAAATACAATAATAATGACACAAACAAGATTAAATCCTGGATTAAAAATAGAAGGTGTATTATTAACACTATTAGATTCAAGAACAGTATTAGGATTAGAAGTAGTAGAAGAAGTAAGAAAATTCTTTAAGGAAAAAGTATTCAATACTATTATCCCTAGACTTATAAGATTAGTTGAAGCACCAAGCCATGGAGAACCAATTATTGAATACGACCCACTAAGTAGAGCAGCTGAAGCTTATTTAAATTTGGCTAAGGAGGTCATATTAAGAGATGGAGAATAAAAGAAAAGCATTAGGAAAAGGATTAGAACAATTATTTAATAGTGAACCTTTAAATATAGACACATTAAATAATTATGAAAAAGAAATTGTTGAAACAACAAGTAAAAGTGATATTGTTGAAATTCAAATTAAAGATATTAGAAGTAATCCGCATCAACCAAGAGAATATTTTGATGAAGAAGCTTTAAGAGAATTAGCTGAGTCAATCAAAGATCACGGAATAATAGAACCAATTATAGTTAAAAAAAGTATAAAAGGTTATGATTTAGTAGCAGGTGAAAGAAGAACTAAAGCTGCTGGAATCGCAGGTCTAGAAACAATACCAGCCATAATTAGAGATTTTACTGATCAACAAATGATGGAAATTGCTCTTATTGAAAATATTCAAAGAGAAGATTTATCACCAATTGAAGAAGCACAAGCTTATAAAAATTACATAGATGCAACTGGATTAACTCAAGAAGAAGTAGCTAATAAATTTGGAAAATCAAGAAGTTATATAACAAATCTTTTAGGATTATTATCTCTTCCAAAATATGTTCAAAAAGAAGTTATAAATGGAACTATAAGCATGTCTCACGCTAGGGTATTAAGTAAAATTGATGATGTAGATATGATACTTAATTTAGCACAAAAAGTAATAGATGAAGGAATAAGTGTTAGAGAACTTGAAACATTAAGTAGAGAAGAAGATGTTATAAAGAAAAATAAAATAGTTAGAACTGTAGTACTTAATCCAAGATTCAAAATATATGAAACAGTTATGAGAGATGTAGTAGGTACAAAAGTACAAATATCAAAGAATAAAATTTCTATACCTTTTGATTCAGATAAAGATTTAGAAAGAATATTAGAAATATTAAATATAGATATTGAAGGAGAATAATTATGTTATCAATTTTAAAGTTTCTTTCAAAAAAAGAAGTATATGGAACTTTATTAATAATAGGTATAACTTTAATATTATATAAAATTATAAATTCTACTTTAGATAAAATAGTAATTAAAGGAAAAGATGAATTAGACAAAAAAAGAAGAAAAACAATGGTACATATATTTAAAAATGTATTTAAATATGTTTTATTCATTTTTATGGCAATCTTTTTACTAAATTTATATGGAGTAAATACAACTAGTGTTATTGCTGGTTTAGGAGTAGCCGGAGTTGTATTAGGATTTGCTCTACAAGAAGCATTAAAAGATATAATAAGTGGAATAAGTATTATATTTGATGACTTTTTTGTAGTAGGGGATATTGTAGACTACAATGGATTTGCAGGAACTGTAATTGAATTTGGTTTAAAAACAACTAAAATAAAAAAAGTAACTGGAGAAGTTATGGTTGTTGCTAATAGAAATATAGATAAAATAATAAATATTAGTAAAGAAAGAGCAACATTATTGCTAAATATTCCAACTGCATATGAAGAAAAATATGAAAAAGTTGAAAAAGTTTTAAAAGAAGTATTAGAAAAAGCAAAAGAAACTTATCCAGAAATTACAGAAGTAGAATATTTAGGTATAAATAATTTTAATGATTCATCTATAGATTATTTAATAAAAATAACGTGTCATAGAGAAACACATTGGAATATAAAAAGACAAGTTTTAAAAGAAATAAAACTTGCTTATGATAAAAATAAAATAAAGATACCTTATAACCAATTGGAGGTACATAATGGAACCAAAATATAAACTAGGAAGCATAGTTGTTATGAAAAAACCTCATGCATGTAAAACTAACGAGTGGATTATAACTCGTATGGGTGTTGATATTAAATTAAAATGTATGGGATGCAATAGAGAAATAATGCTAGATAGATTAGAATTTGAAAAGAAATTGAGGAGAATATTAAATGAAGAAAATAAAGAGAATTAGAGATAAAATAGTTCTTCATCCAATAATGTCGTTCTTAATACTTATATTAATAACTATAGTAGTAAGTGGTATATTATCATTATTTGATATAACAGGAACTTATAGTACAGTTAATACTAAAACTAATTCTTTAGAAACTACAATGGTTGCTGTTGAAAACTTATTTAGTTTAAGAGGATTAAAATATATATTTAGTAATACTGTATCAAATTTTGCGTCATTTACACCACTTAGTATGTTGTTAATAACTTTGTTAGGGATAGGTATAATGGATAAGACAGGTTTCTTAGATACTTTATTCTATGTATTAACTCATAAATTAAGAAAGAATGTAGTAACGTTTATATTAGTATTTGTAAGTATAATATCAAGTATTGGTGGAGATCTTTCATATATAGTATTAATACCAATTGCGGCGTTATTATTTAAATATGGGAAGCGTAATCCACAGGCGGGTATAATAACTGCCTTTGCTGCAATAAGTTGTGGAATAGGATTGAACTTTGTTATAAATTCAATAGATTCATCACTATTTACTTATACAACAGGTGCAGCTAATTTATTAAAAGAAGGATATACAATAAATACAACTAGTTTTATACTTATAATGTCTATTGCAACTATAGTATTATCATTTATACTAACGAATATTACTGAAAAAAATATAATACCTAGATTAGGTAAATATGAAGTAGAAGAAGAAATAGAAGAAAAATATGTTTCAAAAAAAGAATTAAGAAGTCTATATATATCATTAATTATTGGTGGAATATATTTATTAATATTTATATATAATATAATTCCTGGTTTACCATTTGGTGGTAATTTATTAGATTATTCACAAAAATTATATATAGATAAATTATTCGGTTATAACTCATTCTTTAATTCAGGATTCGTATTTGTTATAACTATGTTATTCTTTATACTAGGATTAGTATATGGTATATTAACTAATAAAATAAAAAATCAAAGAGATGTATGTGATGATTTAAGTCATTCACTAGATGCAATGGGTAAAGTTTTAGTACTTATATTCTTTGCTTCTACATTTATCTCTATATTAAAATATTCTAATATTGGAGTATTATTTACTAGTTGGTTAGCTGATATTATATCTACAACAAAATTTACTGGATTACCTTTAATTTTATTAGTATTTATAATTTATGCTTTATCAACAATCATATTGCCATCATCAATACATAGATGGTCAATATTAAGTCCAGTTGCTGTACCAGTATTAATGAATTCAGGAATATCTCCAGAATTCTCACAAGTAATATTTAGAGCAGCTGAATCAGTTACATATTGTTTAACACCAGTAATGGCTTATTTTGTAATATATTTAGCATATATGGAATTATATAATCAAGATAAAAAAGGTACTGGATTATTTAGTTCTCTAAAATATATGATACCTTACTCAGTAGGAACATTATGTATGTGGTTAGTAATTATAATTTTATGGTATTTAGTTGGAATTCCTCTAGGAATAGGAGCATTCCCAACTTTGTAAAGAAGTGTGTAAAACTCTTCTTTTTTTGTTAAAAATTCATAAAAAAGTGTTATATTAATTCGTGCACCGAAAGGAGTAATATTATGAATTTATTAAAAACTATAGATTATATAGTAAACTTAAATATAAATAATAAATACGTTATACTTATAGTACTAACTATACTTACATTAGGAATAGGTAGATTAATAATACATTTTATAAAAAAACAATTAGTTAGAATAAATAATAATAGAATAAAATATAAAGTATTACAATTTGTAAAAATAGTAATAAAT
>JAZLAK010000142.1:0-1974 GCA_045613165.1 Bacilli bacterium
ATCAAGGGACTGTTTGCCTACCTTATAAATATCTTCTTTTATGTGTTTATCATTATTCATATATAAATCTTCAAGATTTTTATATACTGAATAATTATATTCTGTATCTTTACATTTAGTTCCTTCTATAAATTCATTCCACAACATATTTTTTGTTCTCCCTTCGTTTTGTTGTTGTAATCAATATATCACATAAAAACAAATTTGTCAAGAGTTTTTTGAAAAAAATTTTTTCTTCCTTTTATATATATACGTGTGTGTGCGTATGGGAATATATGATATTTAAATATCAGACACATTAAAAAAAATAAAAAATTTTTTTAAAAAAGGTATTGACAAGAAAAACATAATGTGATATATTATAAGCACAACGAAACGAAAATAAGATATAGGAAAGGAAAAACAAAATGAAAGATTTAAACTTATTATTAGAAAATGCAAAACACGTATTTGATACATTAGATATTGAATATGGCAATGTAACTAAAATTGAAGTTAATTATCGTGCCAAAACTCGTTGGGGTCAGTGCAGAAAGAAAAATGGTAGTTATACTATCAATATTAATTGTAGACTTCTTGAAGATGATATCCTTGAAGATAAAGTAATGAGTACAGTATTACATGAATTATTACATACTGTAAATGGTTGTATGAATCATGGACATAAATGGCAGTCACTTGCTGAATTAATTAACGATTGCTATAGTTGTTATGATATTACAAGAACAACAAGTTCCGATTTCTTTGGAATTACTCAAGAAGAAAGACTTAACGATTTTAAGTATACAATTCGTTGTGAGAAATGTGGTCAAGTAATACATAGACATAGAATGTTTGACACTCATAGATATAGTTGTGGTCGTTGTCATACAAATAATTGGAAAGTAATTGTGAATTGGTAAAGGAGAATAAAAATGACTAACGAATACGGAAACGAAATTGTTAAATATCGTAATTGGGAAATAGAAATTTTTGAAGGTACTTATAAATATCGAGTTTGGGTAGATGGTCATTTTAATGAATTTAGAACACAAGAAATGGCAGAAGAATTTATTGATTATATAATAGATAAATGTAATAAGGAGGAAAAATATGAAAAGCAATTTTAGAAAATATAAAGGATATGAAATATTTAAAGTATTGCGTTGGGGTTGTAAATATTATCGTATAGTGGGTACAGATACTGAATTATTATTCTGTAAACTCTATGAAGCAAAAGCCTATATTGATGAATTAACGGAGGAAAAATAAATGACAAAATTAGAAAAGATTTTAGTTAAACGTGATGGATTAACTCTTGAAGAAGCAAGAGAACAAATTGATGAATGCAGAGAAGCATTACTCGATGGAGATTATGAAGCAATAGGTGATTATTTAGGACTTGAAGACGATTATATCTTTGATATCATCTAACCCCATTCCCAAAACGAAAACCCATTTTCGATTTTGAATTTGAGTTTTCGTTTTCGTTTTTGATTCTATTATTTTTGCTATTATTCTGATATTTAAATATCATATATTATATTTATTATCGAATACAGTCTAAAAATCTAACATAGTCTTTAAACGCAAAATTTGCGTGTTGTATTACATTTTATATCTTTAGATGATACATTTATCCTAAAATGAATTTCAAAGCGAATATGGGGCAAATATGACATTATTTTTACCATTGCAAATTTGTTTTTGGAAACCACCCCCCTATTTGCAGTTTTGATTTTTAATTTGTAAATTAATTTAGTTTATAAATTAAATTTTATTTATTATTATATTATTTATTATTTTAATTATATAATTATATTATATATAATAACTTGTTTGTACAAATTATTCAAACAAATTCGCAAATTTAAATTTAATTTATTAATGCGAAGTTAATTTAAATATATAAATATAATATTTTTAACTTGCCATATCTGACACTTTAAGCACTGATTACGATATTAAAATGTCATATTTGGCAAGTTATTATTA